>CAKZNX010000221.1 GCA_937132045.1 uncultured bacterium | reverse complement strand
CCACACCTCCTCAGCAAGGCGACGAACCGCTTCATCACAGCGGGGATACCCGCTGAGGCTCGGCGACTTCTCTGGCTCGGGACCGATAATCACTGCTCCCTCGCGCACCAGCTCCGCTACTTTGCGCAGGACGCGAGGCGTCATGAATCGGGTATCGGGCAGAACCAGCACGCGATAGCTCATTCCGCTGGGCAGGACGACCCTGCCATTGCGCACGCTCGCCTGCAACAGCACCTCCCTGTTGAGGCTGTCGTAGTCGTAGCCTCGTGCTTTCAGCTGGGGGCGGAACGGCGCGGAAACGGGCTGGGTCTCCCCGACGTAGAAGCTGACATCCGCCACGAAGCGCCCCTGCTGGAGGACATACTGACAGCGTGCCAGATACCTGAGCCACGCCCTGCCCTGTTCCCACCAGGTGTTGGTGCGCTCGAAGTGGAAACCCCACGGACCCATCGTCATGCCCGGCTTGACGTTCAGCCACGGCTGGTGGGCGTAGCGATGGAAGATAAAGCGGTTGACCCCCAGTGTGAAGATATAGTCGCCGAGCGCCTTCATCGCGTAGGGGTCTTCCTGCCAGCGCCCAATTTCCGGGGTAGCGGTAAACGCCTCCGCGCCCACCACTGTTCTCCCGTAGATGTGCGCGGCGGATGCGGCGAGTTTGCAGGTCTCGTGCGCTCCACCGCCAATCCAGAACTCACCCATGGGGATGTCAGCGCGCCCGCCGGCTGCGAGGTCATCGAAAGTGCCGTTGCCGTAAGGCTCTGTCGAGAAAAGCAGTCCATGCTGTCGGCACAGGGTGGCGAAGTGCCCGTAGTAGTTTTCCACGAAGAGCTCGGAGACCGTCGCGCGCACATCCCACAGGAACCGCTCGGAGACCTCCGGCGAGACGACCACGTATCCTGCGAACACGGGCAGGAAGGGCAGGAGGTCGTAGCCGCGTCGGCGACGGAACTCCTCGCGGAAGCGCGGCGTCCAGTTCTGGCTTCCCACCTCGTAGCTGTCCACGAGCGCATTGTTCAACGCCTTGCCTGCCAGCGCACGCACATCGCCCAGAACCGTCGCCATCATGCCGTCGTTCCAGAAGGCGTTCAATGCCTCCCTGCTCATCTTGTCCACTTCAAGCCCGCGCCCCTCGGGTGTGGCTGGATGGTTGTCCTTGCCCGTGGGGGTGTAGCCGATGCGTAGGATCGTCCAGTCGCCCGGTGGAACATCCCAGGTCAGGCGTCCGCTGGCGCCCATCAGCGCGGTCAGATTCAGCACACTCGCGCGTGCGATGATGCTTTCCGCAGGTGCAGAGGGTTCGGCAACGGGCAGGATGCCGTCGTGTCGGTCGTAGGCTGCCTTGCCGCGGATGTTAGCGATACGACGATCGCCCACCGGGGTAGGGAAAGCGAGCACGGCAATGTCGCGATAGAACCCCGCGCGGGTTTCTGGTTGAGGCAGAACCTCGTCGAAGCGGCGCGGACCCTGCACCTGCACGCCACGCGTCACCACCATCAGCATAGCGTGTTCGGGCTTCACCCAGGGACCACCGCTGCTGGACCACCCGGCGCAGTTGTGCAGGCATACTTCGATGCCCAGGCGGCTCGCCTCTTTCACCGCGTGCACCATCATCTCGCGCCAGCGTTCGCTCATGAACGTGATGCCCCCAGAGGGCACGCCCACATCCACGTTG
>CAKZNX010000220.1 GCA_937132045.1 uncultured bacterium | reverse complement strand
ACCATTCCGGCTGGCGCAGCGCTGGGCAACCACACCATTGAGGTGTCTTTCGCAGGCGCCGACACCCTTAACGCCAGGACAGGCAACGGCATTCTGACCGTCGCGCCCACTGTGCGAAAGGTGCGCGGAACCGTCACATTGCTGGATTACGTCGCCGACCCCACGGATACGCCGGTGACCATCGAGATTCGCAACCCCGGCAGCACTACCCCGCTGGAAACACACGTTGTGCCTCTCGACGGCAACGTGTATGCGTTCCAGACCACCCGTGAGGGCGTCTTCGATCTTGCCGCGAAGGCGTCGCACTGGCTGAGGCAGGTGCAAAGCAGGATATCGCTGACCACTGACCCCGTGCGGGTAAACTTCAGCCTGATCAACGGAGACACAGACGGCGATAACGAGGTGACCCTGTTCGATTTCGGTCTGCTGGTGATGGCGTTCGGCTCGATGCCCGGCGACGCCAACTGGTACCCCAACGCCGATCTGGATGGGGATGAAGAGGTCACCCTCTTTGACTTCGGGATTATGGTGCGGAACTTCGGCTTGATCGGCGACGACTGAAAGTCAACCGTGTTGAGGGGGAGGAGAGTCGAACATCCCCTCCCCCCAACCGCCTCCCCGGGCAATCACGACTTCAATGCCCCCACGGCAGGCGAAGCCATCCGCCGCGATTTGCGGTACGTGAAGGGGATTGCTTCGTCGCTGCGCTCCTCGCAATGACACAGGGGCGCGAGACGGTGAAGGGGATTGCTTCGTCGCTGCGCTCCCCGCAAGGACACAGGGGCCCCAGTCGGTGAAGGGGATTGCTTCGTCGCTGCGCTCCTCGCAATGACACAGGGGCGCGAGGCGGTGACGGGGATTGCTTCGTCGCCGCGCTCCTCGCAAGGACACAGGGACGCCAGGCGGTGAAGGGGATTGCTTCGTCGCTGCGCTCCTCGCAAGGACACGGGGCGCCAGGCGGTGAAGGGGATTGCTTCGTCGCGGCGCTCCTCGCAAGGGCACAATAGGGTGCCGGGAACCTGACCATTCCAGCAGTCGACTGAACAAGCCTCCTCAAACATCCTCCCACGCCTCTTGACAAACCCCATGCCCTCAAGATACCATGCAAGTAGAAGACGGTCGCACCGTCACAGAAGGAAGGGGAGGTCTCCCGATGCGAAGTTCCAGAAAGGGGTTTGAGCTCGACCCCATCACGCTGGGCACCATCGCTCTGGGCATCGTGCTGGTGGTGGTGTTCATCGTTATCGGCAATAACCGGATGCCTCAGCCCGTCTCGCCCTCCTACGCCAGCACCTCCACTGGCGGTATGACAGGCGGTTCGCCCTATGGCGGAAGCCCGTATGGAGCGGGACCATCCTACGGTGCACCAATGGGCAGCCCCTACGGCGCCCCCACTGGTCCTTACGGCGCTTATGGTATGCCGCCCGGTATGCCCCCGGGAGCCATGGGACCCTCGATGGGCGGTCCTAGCACCGGACCGATGCCCGGTCCGCCGTCCATGAGCGGACCCGGCATGGCGGGAGGTCGCCCGATGGGTGGTCTCGGTGGACGAGGCGGAGGCATGGGAGTGGAAGAGGACTGAGAGCCTCAGAGATGTGCGGCAACTGCTGTCCCGCGGGACAGCAGTTTTTTTATCAGCAAGTCAGCCCCATGCAGGAACCCGTTTCGGCTTGCTAAGCGTATTGATAGTGAACGCTAGCCATACAGGGAGGACAATAGATGACTCGCTGGCAGAAGTTTCTGGCTGTGGCGCTGGTCTCGGCAGCAGTCACCATCGGAACGCTGTGGCTGACAGGGAACCTGTTCGCAGAGCCAATGCCATCAGGACGCCCTGCTCCAGACTTCACTCTGCCCGACCAGGACGGCAAACAGCACCGACTATCTGCCTATCGCGGCAAGACGGTGGTGCTCGCCTTCTATCCTGCCGACATGACACCCGGTTGCACCATGGAAGCGCGCTCCCTTCGCGATAAGATGGATGAGTTTCGGCAGATGGGGGTGCAGGTTTTCGGTATCAGCACGCAGGATGTAAAGTCCAAGCGGCAGTTCTGCGACAAAGAGGGTTTGAACTATCCCCTGCTCGCGGACGTCGGCGGCAAGGTGGCGAAGCAGTATGGGGTACTGGCTCCTGCTGGTTTTGCTCAGCGGGTGACCTTCATCATCAGCCCGCAGGGACAGGTTGCTCGCGTTATCAGTGACGTGAACGTCAACAGGCACGGTGAGCAGGTGCTTGCCCTGCTGAAGCAACAGCCACCCGCACAGGGCGCAAACTGGCGGGCAAAGCTGGGTCAGCCCATACCGGACTTCCGGCTCCCTCGAGCCGATACCAGCAAAATGGAGTCGGTTTACGGCGACCGCAAGCAGAAGGCGACTGTGGTGATGTTCATCGCGACGCGATGCCCCATCTCCAACGACTACAACGAGCGTATGCGCACCGTCGCGCAGGAGTACACCCCGAAGGGTGTGCGTTTCGTGGGCATCAACTCTAACAGCATCGAACCAGTGGAGGAGGTTGCCCAGCACGCCAAGCAGAACGGCTTTCCGTTCCCCGTGCTAAAGGATGAGGGCAACAAGATCGCCGACCACTTCAACGCGCAGTTTACCCCCGAAATCTTCGTGATGGATAGCAAGGGGGTCCTGCGCTATCACGGACGCATCGACGACAGCCAGAACCCGGCGAGGATTACCTCGCACGACCTGCGCATCACGCTGGACGCCCTGCTGGCAGGAAACAACCCGCCTCGCGCGGAAACAAAGGCTTTCGGATGTACCATCAAGCGAGTGAGGGCACAACAGTGAGCAGGTGGATCAGTGCTGCCGTCATCGGCACGCTGGTGGTCGGCATCGTGGCAGTCGCACTGGCAGCAGCGAAGGTGCCTCAGATCGACGGCGGCGGCATCAAAAAGGAGCTGGCTAAGCGCAAGGGCAAGGTGGTGGTACTCAACCTGTGGGCGACCTGGTGCCCGCCCTGCCGCGAGGAGTTCCCTGCGCTGGTGAAACTACATAACGCGTACCGCAACCGCGGGGTGGATGTCATCGTTGTTTCGGTGGATGATATCGACGCCGAGGCACAGGTCGTGCAGTTCCTGCGCAGCCAGGGCGCTAAGATGCCCGCCTTCATCAAGAAGCCGGGCAACTCGGAAGCGTTCATCAACGCCATCGATAAGGATTGGCCGGGCGCAGTGCCGTACACGGTGGTGTACGACCGCACGGGTAAGCCCTTCGCACGACTGCTGGGCGACCATACCTTCCAGCAGTTTGAAGCAACGGTGAAGAAGGCACTCGCTCAACGACGATGAAATGAGCGTCTCTACCGAGAACCCCCTGCTGGAGGCGTCGTTCCTGCAACGCCTCCAGCGTTTGCAGCTGCTCGTAAGGCGTCCTCTGCCGGGGCAGTGGAAGGGGGAACATCGTTCGCCTAGGCGCGGCTACAGCGTGGAGTTCGCCGACTTCCGTGAATATACCCCTGGTGATGACCTGCGCTACGTGGACTGGAAAGCGTATGGACGTCTCGATCGGCTCTACCTGAAGCAGTACGTGGAGGAAGAGGACATCTACGTACTGCTGCTGGTGGACTGCAGCCGCTCGATGCGCTTCGGTCAACCCACCAAACTGTTATTCGCCGCGCAGGTAGCAGCAGCGATTGGCCACATCGCCCTGTGTCGGTTCCATCGCGTGGGCGCTGGGCTAATCGCCGATGGCACAGTAACCTGGATGCGTCCTCTGCGGGGAACACAGTCTCTGATACCCCTGCTGCGGTTTCTGGGAAGCGCACCGGAAGCACGGGCTACCAGCCTGCACGAGGCGGCGCGCCAGGTGGCAAAGGGATGGAAACACCGTGGGGCGGTATATCTGCTCACCGACCTGATGGACGAACGCTGGGAGGAGGCTCTGCGCGCCCTGCTGGCTCCGCGACACGAGCTGACCCTGATCCATACCCTCAGCCCCGAGGAACTGCAACCAGGCTTCATGGGCGACCTGTTGCTGGTGGACAGCGAGAGTGGGGAAACTCGCGAGGTCAGCCTTTCGCCTGCCGCGCTGACCCTCTACAGGCGCGCCCTCGATCAGCTGATGGAGAAGGCTTCTGCGCTGTGCAATCACTTTGGGGGCAAATACCTGCTGACGGACACCTCTCAGTCTCTGGAGACGCTCATCCTGAGAGAGATGCGCCTGCGGAGGGTTCTGGCATGAGGTTCGTGGCCGCGTGGAATCTGTTGTGGTTCCTGCCAATCGCGGGCGCCATCCTCGCGCTGTACATCCTGCGTCTGCGCCGACGCCGGCTGGAGGTTCCCGCCGTGCTGTTGTGGTCGCAGGTGGTGCAGGATTTCCAGGCAAACGTGCCCTGGCAGCGCCTTCGCAAGCACTGGCTGCTGCTGGTGCAGTTGCTGGCGGCGTTCCTGCTGGTGCTTGGGGTCGCACAGCCATACACCCGTGCATGGATGTATTCCGGCGGGGCGCACGTGCTGGTGCTGGACGGCAGCGCCAGTATGCTGGCGACCGATGTCTCTCCCAATCGCTTCGAACAGGCTCGGGCGATGGCGCGGGAGTATGTCCAGAAAATGCCGCAGGGCGATCAGGCGGCGATTGTGCTGGCTGGAGTGCGCCCACGTGTGCTGTGTGGACTGACATACAACCGCTCGGAGCTCCTTCGCACCCTTCGGAGCGCCCTACCAGCCGAAACAGGAGCCAGCATGAGCGAGGCGCTGGCGCTGGCTTCAGCCATTGTCACTCCCTTCGCAACGCCAACCATCGAGGTGTTCACCGACGGAGGCTTCCCCGAGCCGCGCGACATCGACATCGGACGAGCGCGCCTGCAGTACCACACTGTGGGTTCCTCAGCCGAAAACGTGGGCATCGTGGCGCTGGACCTGCGCGAGGAGCGTGACGCGCCCGGAAGGTTCAACCTGTTCGTGGCTCTGCGACACACCAGCGACCGTGAGCGCCGCTACACCGTCGAGCTGTGGCGAGGCGACAGGCTGGTGGACGCCGAGGAGGTGACCCTTGCCCCCAAATCTGAGGTGCCTGTGCTGTTCAGACAGCTGGTGCCGGGCGACCGCGCTGAACCACTGCAGGTACGACTGGGCGTCCGCGATGCGCTGACAAACGACAACACCGCACACGCTATTCTGTATCCTGCTCGCCCCATCCGCGTGCTTCTGGTCACTCGCGGGAACCTCTTCCTCGAAACCGCCCTGAGCCTTGACCCGCGTGTCACCGTGCAGAAAGTCGTCTCGCCGCCCCGCGACGCCGCCAGAAGCTATGACGTGGTGGTGTACGATAACGTGGCGCCCCGCGAGCCGCCGGACGGCAACGCCATTCTGATCGGCACGGTGCCAGAGTGGTTTCCAGTAGTACCATTAGGTGCGGTGGAAAACAGCGTCTTGGTGGACTGGCACCACACACACCCCACGATGCGCTATGTGGACATGGCGTCGGTGCGCCTGAACACGGTCACCCCGCTTCTTCCCAAACCCGGCGTGGAGACGCTGGCGGAGGTGGCGGAAGGCGCGGTCATCGTCTCGGTGCAGAGGGCGGACAAGCGGTGGCTGCTTATCGCGTTCGACGTCACCGCCAGCGACCTGCCCCTGCGTGTGGCGTTTCCGGTGATGATGCTGAACGCCCTTCGCTGGCTGACCGCCCCGCTGGAGAGCGGCGAGCGCGGACTGATTGCTGCCGGAGGACTGGCGGTAATCCCCGTACCCGGTGACAGGGAGAGAGTGCGTCTGCGCCTGCCCGACGGTAAAGTCACCGAACTGAACGTGCAGGACAACGCTGCCCCCTTCGAGGACACCCTTCAAGCCGGAGTGTATCGGTGCGAGGAGACCGGCTACCTTTTCGCGGTGAATCTGCTTCAGCGCGAGGAAACGGACCTGCCGGTCAACCGCTACAGCTCTGCCTCCCCTGCACAGACCTCTGACGGGATGCGCCGGGTTCTGGCGAAGCGCGAGTGGTGGCAATGGCTGGCAGGCGCACTGCTGGCATTGCTGGTGCTCGAGTGGTTCATGTATCACCGCAGGTGGTAAAAGCACCTGTTTGGGGTCCGACAACGCCAATACCGCAGATTTTTTTGGGTTTTTTCGAAAAAAGAGGGCTTTACCCCCTTGAATGGTACGGATTTTGCAGTATATAATAGTGGCAATTTGAGGAAGGGGATGGTGTATTATGCGAAAGTGGCTTATTGGTCTTGCTGCAGTTGGGATGTTGCTTGCATGGAAAAGTGTGGATGCACAGTCGCTTGGACGGCGCGATAACGCGCCTGCTCGACAGCCGGGCAATGCGGTAGCGCAGACAACTGCAGCGCCGGAGCCGGGTACCATCGCCCTGTTCGCTTCGGGTGCTGCGCCCATCGCGCTGTATCTCTGGCGCCGGCATCGGCACAAAAAGTGAGCGGGGGTGATTAATTCGTCGAGAAGCGCACAGGGATGACCTGTGCTGCTTCTATGTATGTCTGCCCCGAACGGTTTCGGCGTACTGCACCTGTCACCTGCACCTCCTGTTCACGCAGGTGTGGCGGCGTGTAGACGCCGGTGACGTAAATGCACCCTGTCCCATCGTTCAACACCCAGTCGCTGCGCGTCACCGGCGGTCCGCCTGCGCAGACAGGGCAATGCGGGTCGGGTTGCCAGCCGTCGTTCCGTCCCTCCAGCGTCACCGTCCGCCCTATCCAGCTGCCAGGTGTTCGGATCAGGTCACGGATGCGGATACCGCCGATTCTGCCCGGCGGTCGCAGGGTGAACGTCGCAAAGGCTTTCAGCTCCTCACGCCGCCCCTGCGGATTGAGCGCCAGCAGGATCGCCTCCACACGGTAACGCCCGGGAGGCACCGGTCTGCCCTGGTCATCCCTGCCGTCCCATTCCACACGGAACTGCTTCACCTCGCCGAAGTTGAGCCGCATCGAGGTGAACGCGGTGATGAACGATTTCCCCCTGTTCCACCGCCAGCGCGCGCCCCATTCGCCCTCTTTATACACCATCACGTCGAACTGCTGACCGGAGGAGAAACGCAGTTCCAGAGGCATCCCGCTGATGTTGCGCAATTCCAGAACAAACACCACCGGCTTGCCCGCCTCCACCACACGCTGTTCGGGCACCACCTGCCATTGCACGGCTCGCTTGAGGTCTCGGCTCTTCTGCGCGACAGCCGGGCCACCCAGCACCAGCACTACAGCCATCAGCCACGCCAGACTTCTCATCTTGCTCCCTCCCTGCGATTAGTACCATTTGGACGCTGCTCGGATGCCGGAGGTTATCCTGCACCTGTTGCATTTCGCTTCGCCTGCTCCCACAGCCGGTCCCACTCTTCCAGGCTCAGCTCCTCCAGTCGCCTTCCGTGCGCACGCGACAGCTCCTCCATCTGCTGAAAACGCCGGATGAAGCGACGGACCATGGCGTGCAGTGCCTGCTCAGCATCCACCTTCAGGTGGCGGGCGATATTCACCAGCGTGAACAACAGGTCTCCAACCTCCGCCTCGATGCGCTCCCGGTCGCCGTGCGCGATCGCCTCTGCCAGCTCTTCCTGCTCCTCGCGGAACTTCTCCAGCACGCCCTGCAGGTCGGGCCACTCGAAGCCCACCTTCACCGCCCGCTTCGATACTTCCAGTGCGAAAGCAAGCGCAGGCAGCGATGAAATCACCCCATCCATCACCGACTCGCTGACGGTGTGGTTGTTCTCCTCTGCCTTGATGCGCTCCCAGTTGCGCAACACCTCCGCGCTATCGGCTACCGGCAGGTCACCAAATACGTGCGGATGCCTGCGAACCAGCTTCTCGCACTGCTGTGATACCACGTCCTGAATGTCGAAGCGTCCCTCCTCGTTTGCCAGCTGGGCGTGAAGCACAACCTGCAGTAATACATCGCCCAGCTCTTCGCACAGCTTGCCGTCATCGCGCTGGTTGATGGCGTCCAGCAGCTCGTAGGTCTCTTCCAGCAGGTAGGGGCGCAGGCTCTCGTGGGTTTGCTCCCTGTCCCATGGGCATCCACCCGGACTGCGCAGGCGAGCGATAATATGCACCAGCCCCGCAAAATCGCGCCGGTCATCAGCCTGAAGAGGAGGCACGTATACGCTGGTGAGGTGGTCCACAGAGACGCGATCCAGTGCGTAGAGCGGGACTGTTTCCACTCGCCCTGCGCCAGCCACGCCTGCTGCCTGCACCACGCTCACCGGGTGCTCTTCCGGGTAGTAGCGCATCAGATGAAGCTTCAGCTCAGATGCGACGAAGCCATCGTACACCTGATAGTAGATCACGGGCAGGGACTGCTCGGGAGGGATGCGCGACGCACTGAGCGCATCGATCACCTGCAGTCCATCGGTGATGCACAGCCCCAGTGCCTCCAGCGTCGGTTCCAGAAAGCCGGTACTGCCCACCACCTGAACGTCCACACCCTGCTCCCGCGCCGTTTTCAGCAGCAGGCGCACGCTCTCTTCGCCGATGAGCGGATGACCAGGCACCGCGTACACCAGATCACTCTGTTTCGCAAGCGCAAGAAGCCTCTCCACAATCTGGGCGTAGAGGGAGTCGAAGTCCTCTGCCTGCTCGTACAGGTCGTCAAACGAACCGAACGGGATGCCTGCTTCGCGCAGTACATCGACGGTAGGATGTACGGCGGTACGCAGCCACACTGGTTGCCCGGAGCGCAACGCCTCCCATGCCCGTGCCGATAATGCCGCCGTGTCTCCCGATCCCAAACCCACAACGGTAATCATCAGAGAACGGTCTCTGCCTCCTCAGAACTTGCTTCATCAATGCTATTCTAGCACATGTGGGGAGCGCGTGCACGGATTGGGCCACAGCGGTGAATGCGTCAGCGGTTGAGAGGAAGCGACCAGCTTATGCTCAGTGTGGCATGTTTGGAGCGGATGGGGTTCAGGTGATTGATGCCCAGCAGCACCTGCCATTGCCCTGCCGTCCATGCCAGCTGCACTTCGCGGTCTGGCAGATGCCACAGCAGCCACCCTCGGGGCAGTGTGCGTCCCAGCGCGAATCGCCAGCTGCTGTCGTGGGAGGCGAAGAGAAGCCACGAACCTGCAGCTGCTCGGTGTGCCAGCCCAAGCGTGTACCTTCTCTGCAACGGCAGGTCGCGCGACAGGTCGTCGATTCTACCGGAAAGGAGAGGAGCAGCGTGCAGAAACCCGTCCGCATCGGGGACAATGGTGTTCACCTGCACCTGCGCGGTGATGCGTCGCACTTTACGCTGCCAGAGACGCCCCACCACGTTCTCTCCCCAGAATCCAGCCTGCCACCGCTCAGAGAGGGGCAGTACCAGCGCCAGATGCAGACCCGCGCCAGCGCTGCGCGTCTCGGAAGGGTTCAGTCCGCGTGTGGAGTCGAGGACCAGGTTGCCGTCGAACTGCTGGCTCCGCCACACACCGGAGAGATTCCCCTGTTGCACTCGACGCGACAGATAGACACTGCCAGCGATAACAAACAGCCCCTCGCCGTGGTGACCTGGCAGGGGTACGAAATGCTCCAGCGTCCACCGGTTGACCGCTGAACGGTTGAGAGACGCCCGTACCGGCTGATTATCCGGTGGAATAAGCAGTAGATCCTCGCCATACAGATAGAGCCGCACTGCCCCGTCGTTGCCCTCGTAACGTTCCGCCACGCCGAAAGCGTAACGCAGACACCAGCGCCCACTGCGAACGCGGACTTCATAGCGTGTGGCAGAACAGTAGTATCCGTATTCTGCAGAGAACTGTTCCCCCGTCGCGTCGTCGTCCAGCAAGGGATGGACGTTGGTACGGGCAAAGAGGTGAAAATCGGTGTCCAGCAGGTGCTCAGGTTCCGAAGCAGTAGCGGTCAGCTGCTGGACGCACTCCAGTTCGCTCCAGAGCGGCGGCAGTTCCATTGGCTGTGCGTCGACACTCGCCAGCACCGCCAGCCAGAACAGCACGAGCGAACCGCCCGTGACAAGCCATATATTTACTCGCCCTGCCACAGGTTTTCTGTTCGCTCGTGCTGAATGAGCCACCTGTCGATCCGTAGCCTAAGGCAGCAGGGATTGCATCGTCTCGAACGTACCATCCACGTATTTGACGATGCCCATGCCGCCAAGCTCTGGCACTCCAAGTTCCCGTGCCTCGCCCATATCGGCCACCTTGGTGTCGTCGGCTTTCCGGATCGCTCCCGAAATCGGCTCTCCCTCGCGCGACCGTAACTCCATCTTCAGCCCCGAAGGCGAGTGAGTCATCTGCGCTGTTACCTGCGAGACGACCACGCCCTCCGAAGAATCCTCCCTCAAGCGCAGCTCTGCGCTCGCATTCAGGCTCTCAGCACCATAGTTGAACACGGCGTTGACCGTCACCCTGGGCGTGCTGGCTTTGGGGCTAGATGTCAGGGTGATGTCTACAGCCGCGGGCTTGCCGATGCGTGGCGTCATGTTGCCCTTGATGCGGATGGTGCCGTCGGGGTACCTATCCAGATAGTATCTGTTTGGCGAGACCTCGTCGAGAGGCATTGGATTATTCCATGTGGCGTTCACCTCACCGCTCAGCGACAGCCTGTCGGATGTGAAGCTCATCTTGCCCTGCAAGGTCTTTGGCACGCCACTGCCCATGCCGTTCCAGGGATCGCGGTATTCCACCCAGGTGCTGGTGACATCGGAGATGGTCAGGCTGATCGGTTTGCCGTTCTCGTCCTGTCCCGTCACCTGTATCGAGCCGATAGCCACCTGTTCGGGAGCTGTACCGCCGCCGTTCAGTTTCCTGAACGGGATGGTTACGCCCTGCAGGCTGATGGAGAACCGACGCGCCGTAATCTGTGCTTGCAGCTTCTGCAAGCTGATGCGCTTGAGCGAGTCCTCTACGCTGGAGTCCGGATCGAACTCCACCTGCAGATTGGTTACCTGCGCGCTGCCGAACTGTGAGCTGAGCGTGCCGTTGAACGTGCCGCTGGTGAACTTCGGCTCCTCGTCATCGTCCGGCAGCTCTCGGAGAGCCGTCGACAGGGTGCCGTCAAAGGTCATTCGCTGCGTGAGTTTCGGGTCCTGCAGATTGATCGACGCGTTCAACGTGATCGTCCGATTGGCTTCGTTAACGGTGGGCGTGAGGGTCATCGTGTAGTTAACGCCCCCCGTCTTCGTGGCTGTGACGGTGTACTTGCCCGCAGCGAGGTCAAAGCAGAAGCCTCCCTCGATGGCGTTTTCCACCGTGACGGTGACCACCATGCCCTGTGATTCACCCTGCACCCGCGAGGTCACTCTCCAAGTCTTGCCGCCTGGGATGTCGCCCACTCGCTCGACCCAGCGATAGCTATGCGATGGTTCTCCTATCAGGTGGTACTCACCGGGCTCCTGCCCATCCAGCTCGCCAAGGATGTTCAACACCTCTTCTGCCCGAACACCAAAGGCTTCCGCCGTCGCCAGCTGGGCATCCAGTGCGCGCTGGGTCAGGTTAAGCGCGGATTGGATGGACGAGGCTTCGGTCTGTCCACTACCGACCATATTGCCCACCATGTCGCGCATCATCTGCATCATCCCACGCGCTCGGTCGACGTCGGGATTGCCCGTAGAGCCTTTCAGAGCGCCTTTGTGCTGCTGAACGACCCTCTCCACCTCGTCGTGGATGGTGCCCGCCAAGCCTCCACCGATCTCTGCAGGAAGCACTTCCGTCAGGTCGCCGTTCCAGTCCTGCAGCCGCTCACGCAGGCGAGCCACCACCGTGGCAAAGCCCCCCGGTGAAATGTCGGTCAGTCCTTCCTGCTGACGAATGCGTGCGACCTCCTCGAGGGCGAAAGTAGTGATCGCATCCAGGTTCACCCCCTGTCTTCCTTCTGGGGGCATATCGGGACTGATGGTCTCCACGCGCACCGTCTTGCTTCCTACCTGCTTGGTGGCAACGATAACGATGTCTTTGCCGGCAGCGGTGTTAGGAAGGGTTAGCACATAGTATCCGTTCGAATCTGTGGTGGATTGCGCAATTGCGTTGCTGAGGTCGGGCCAGATGTATGCCTTCACCGTGGCATTGGCAAGGGCGTATCCTGCTGCCTGACGAGATGTCGCCTCGGGCACGGTAACGGTGCCAGTCAGGGTCAGAAGACCGCCAGCGCCTCCACCTGCACCGCCGCCACCACATCCTGCCAGAAACAGCAGGACGCCCACAGCCAGGCAGACACCCACAACGGAGAAGAGCGCAGCGCCTCGCGACTGCTTAGAAGGGCTCATAGCCGGTAACCTCCTTTGAGTACGAAGTCATGCGTGGACTTCGTAACACTGCCTAAATTCTCAGTATGATTATCAGTATCTGAATTATACATCCTCAGGGTGAATTGCGCAAAAGCGGCAAAAGTGGTATCCTTTTTTTGCATTACAAGGAGATGGGGAGGCGGTATTGTTACGCGCAAAGGTTAGTATTGCCAGTTATTATTTTCTGCTGTTTGCTGCGGTAGCCTTTACACACCCGTTTTTCCCGGTTTTTTTGCGCGAACGCGGCTTCTCCTACGCGCAGGTAGGCGCGGTGCTGTCGGTATTCGCGTTCACAGGAGCCGTGGTGAGCATCCTGATGGGCTGGCGCTCCGACCAGACGCGCCGCCGTCGCCGCTACATCATCGGGACGATGCTGGTGGGAGCGGCAGGGTACCTGCTCTTTCCGTATGTCTACTCGTTTGGGGTCGCGTTGTTACTGGCTGCGGTGTTAGGCGGATGTATCATGTCAAGCCAGGCGGTGATGATGGCTCTGGTGGTGGACCTGTTTCGGCATCAGGAAACGGCTGGGTCGTTCGGTCAGTTGCGCGTCTTCGGCACCATCGGCTATCTGCTGGTGCTGCTGACGCTGGTGCTGTGGACGGACTCACCGCTGCTGAACCCGTTGCAGATGTTCACCAGCATCTCGGTGTTGCTCGCGCTGTCTGCGCTGGTGGTGTGGCTGGCGCCCGAGAACCCGGAGCAAGCGGAGGAGTCCGCGCGCCTGTCGGCTAATGAGGTGGTTTACCTCCTTCGCCGCCGCGAGATTGCGCTGTACATCGTCGCGCACTTCTGCTTTGTCGGTGCACTGATGACCGCCACCGCCAACCTGAGCCTCTATTTACGGTGGATGGAAGCCTCCCGGTCTTTCATCAGTCTGGCGTACATGACAAGCGCGCTCTTCGAAATACCGTTCATGATACTGATGGGCAGGCTCTCCGATCGGATCGGGCGAACGCGCGTGCTGGCGATTGCCTTTATCTCTCTGCCCATTCGGTTGTTCCTGCTGACCGTTTTCCAGGCGCCCGTACCGGTTCTCCTCACGCAGACCATGCACGGTTTGACCTTCAGCATCATCACGGCGGTGTCGATAGCGTTCATCGCCGACCGCGTGGAGCCACGCCTGCGCGCCAGCGGGCAGGGGCTGTTGATGGCTGCTACATCGCTCGCTTCAGCCACCATGCCGATCATTGCCGGAGCTATTGCCAATGCGTGGGGATTGCCTGCGCTGTACGGCGCCCTGCTGGTGCTATCGCTGGCAGGGGCAGGGGTGTTCTTCACGCTGGCGAGACATACCGCCCCAGCCGAGGCGCGATTGCGACTGGCGCTGACAGAAGCTGAAACAGGAGGACATCCATGAGCCAGACCTTTTGCAAGGAGCTTGAGACGCTGATCCGGGCGCGATACCCCCTGGTCTACCTGCTCTCCTCGGAAGAACAGCGGGTGGAGACAGAGCTGCGCACAGTCGCCTCCCGGATGAACAAGCGCCTGTATACCTGGAGCCTAACCACCGGACTGGTGGAACACATCGGACAGGTGAATTCCGCCACCATGCGTCCCATCGAGGTGCTATTAAGTATCGAGCGACTTCCTCAGCATTCGGTGGTGCTGTTGAAAGACTTCCACGCCGCCCTGAACGACAACGTGGTGCGCCGGCGTCTGCGCGACCTGAGCGTGGCTCTGCGCCGTACGACCGTCACCGTGTTCCTGCTGGCGCCCGTGCTTGTGCTTCCTCCAGAGCTGGAGAAGGAGATGACGGTGATCGATGTCCCCCTGCCCACCACCGAAGAGATCGGGGAGATGCTCGACCGGGTGATCGAGTCGGTGAAAGACAATCCGAATGTGAACGTCTCGCTGAGCGCGGAAGAGCTCGAGATGTTGCTGAAGGCAGCAACGGGTTTGACCCTCACCGAGGCAGAGAACGTGTTCGCCCGCTCGCTGGTGGAGAGGAGGCGTCTGGATGTCGAGGTGGTGCTATGGGAGAAAGAGCAGATTATCCGCAAGTCGGGCATTCTGGAATATTACCGCGCCACTGAGGCTTTCGAGAACGTTGGCGGTCTGAACCTGCTGAAGGAGTGGATGCGTCTGCGCACTCGCGCCTTCACCGACGAGGCACAGCGGTTCGGCTTGCCTGCGCCCAAGGGGGTTCTGCTGATTGGCGTACAGGGCTGTGGCAAGAGCCTGGCGGCGCGTGCTGTCGGCTCGCTGTGGAAGCTGCCCGTGCTGCGCCTGGATGTGGGGCGTATCTTCGCAGGGCTGGTAGGCGCGTCGGAAGAGAACATGCGCCGGGCGATTCGCACGGCGGAATCGGTAGCACCTGCGGTGCTGTGGATTGATGAGCTGGAAAAGGGATTCGCGGGTTCGCAGTCCTCTGGTTTTTCGGACGGTGGCACCACGGCGCGCGTGTTCGCCTCGTTCCTGACATGGCTGCAGGAGAAGCAGTCGCCCGTGTTTGTGGTGGCGACAGCAAACGACGTGAGCGCGCTTCCGCCCGAGCTCTTGCGGAAAGGACGCTTCGACGAGATTTTCTTTATCGACCTGCCGTCGCAGAGGGAACGCGAAGAGATTTTCGCCATTCACCTGCGCAAACGCGGGCGTGACCCGAAGAAGTTCAACCTGCGCAAACTGGCACAGGCGTCCGCAGGCTTCAGCGGAGCCGAGATCGAGCAGGCAATCATCGCTGCCCTGTTCGATGCCTTTCATCGGGGAAGCGAGCTGGACGATGAGGCGATATTGCGCGAGCTATCCCGAACAGTTCCCCTCTCTCGCACCATGCGCGAGCACATCACCGCGCTGAGGCTGTGGGCGCAGGACCGCGCCCGTCCCGCTTCTTCCGATGAGGAAACCCCACCTGTCAGGACCACTGCACGGCGCAAGAAGGTAGATTCCACGGACGGAGGCACCAGCGCCACCGGAGGAGCATAGCCCGATGAACGACGCCATTCGTCGACGCCTGCTGGAAGGCGTGCGTGAGATCCCTGCACCCGGTATTCCGGGACCTCTGGTATTGACCTCGCCGCGGGCGACAGCGCTGATCTGTGGGCTATCCGCTGAGGGTGTTTACGAGCCGGTGGTGGCTGCCGCAGAATGGCAGGCTGGGCGCGTGGTGGCGTTTGGGCATGATGGCTACTACACCGCCGACGGGCTTGCCGGAGGGGATACTGGCAGACTGATGCTGAACGCGGTGAGCTGGCTCAGCCGCGAGGCGCACGAGCCGACGGTAGGCGTGTATCGCCAGCCGGCAGTGGCGACGTTCCTGCGTAAACACAACATACAGGTGGTGGAAATAGACGCCGAACGCTGGCGCCAGCAGCTCGGTGCAGTGCAGGTGCTGTGCTGTACGCCCGCTTCCCTGAACGCTGCGCAGATACGAGCGGCGCAGACGGCTCTGCGGCAGGGTAAAGGACTTCTGGTGGCAGACCTCGGATGGGGCTGGTTGCAGCTGAACTCGGGCAAAACCATCCAGCAACACCACGGCAACCTGCTGCTGTCGCCTGCAGGAGTGCTGTGGGCGGACGGCTACCTCTCGCCCACCTCCTCCGGGGGCTACCGCGCCGACGCTCCACCGCCTGATACCTGCCACGCCGTGACCGCCTTACGCAGACTGCAGTCCGGCTCGCCCGTTACCGCACAGATGGAGAAGACGCTGATTCAGGCAGTGCGTACCCTGCCTTCATCCGACCGCCAGCTCCTGCCGGCTCTGCACAGGCTGAGCGCACAAATTCCACCAGAACTCCGCTCCCTGCAGAAGGCGATCACACAGAACGAACCGATGGCGCGCATGGCGATGGCGGTGGGGATCGAGAGGTTGCGCACCACCCCAACCAGCCGCATACGCCCACACCCTTCCGCACAGCGGTTTCCGGGAGCGGTGCCTCGCGAAGCGCCCCGTGTGCGTCGCACGGTGCACATCAATACCCGCATCCCGCGCTGGCACAGCACCGGCTTGTACGCTCCGCCGGGCGAGGTCATCACCCTCACAGCGCCTTCTACTGCGTCAGGAAAAGGGCTGGGCGTGCGCCTCGGAGTGCACACCGATACCCTATGGCACCTTCCACGGTGGGAACGTGCCCCCGAGGTCAGCTTCCAATTCGCACTGAACTCCCCGCGCACGCTATGCGCGAACGCCTTCGGTGGGGCAGTACTGATCGAGGTGCCCGACGATTGTGAACTCGGCAGGGTACCGGTGACCATCGAGGGAGCAGTGGAAGCCCCGCACTTTGTGCGCGGCGCGACCAGACCGGACGAGTGGCGAAGTCGTATCCGCCACGCACCTGCGCCGTGGGCGGAGCTGCAGGGCAAGCGGGTGGTGCTGAGCGTGCCCTCGCGCGTGGTGCGCACTCTGGATGACCCCGAAAGCGTGCTGGCGTTCTGGGACGCCGTGGCAGACGCCTGCGCCGAGCTGGCTGGCATCTCAGCAGAACGTCCCTTCCCCGAGCGCTACGTCTGCGACCAGCAGATTTCGGCGGGCTACATGCACTCCGGTTACCCGATAATGACCGGGCTGGACGTGGCGGAGCTGGTGGTAGACGTGTCGCGGTTGCGCACGGAAGGTTCGTGGGGACACTTCCACGAGATGGGGCACAACCACCAGAGCGCGGACTGGACCTTCGAGGGAACGGGCGAGGTCACGGTCAACCTCTTCTCCATGTATATCTACCACCGCGTGCTTGGAGAGCGTTTCGATCAGGGACATCCCGCCATCCGCGATAGACAGAAACGCCTCGAGCGGGTGCGCCAGTACGTGGTGCGTGGTGCACGCTACGAGGAGTGGCAGAGCGACCCGTTCCTTGCGCTCACCATGTACATTCAGGTGATCGAGCAGTTTGGCTGGGAACCCATCCGGCAGGTGATCGCGGAATACCGCACTCTGGCGCAATCCGAGCGTCCTCACACGGACGCTGAGAAACGCGACCAGTGGATGATTCGCCTGTCGCGCAGGGTGGGCAGAAACCTGGCGCCTTTCTTCGACGTGTGGGGCGTGCCGGTATCTGCGCAAGCTCGCTCGCAGGTGCGCAACCTGCCTGAGTGGATTCCGGAGGAGATGCGTCGGATCGCCGGGGGCAGTTGACACCCCCGGCAGTAATCGGTTCTGAGATCTACCCTTCGTCGTAGCCCTTCAGCGGGCGGTACCAGATGTTGCGGTAGCGCACCAGGTCGCCGTGATCCTGCAGGCGCAGCGGTCCCACCGGTGGGTGGGGTGTGTATTCGGGCACAGTTCGATGCCCGGTGGGTCCGAGGAGCTCTGTGGCATGGTGCACCACAATGCCGTTATGAAGCACAGTGACCGCAGCCGGACGCACCAGTCGGTCACCATCGAAACGGGGCGCCAGCCAGATGATGTCGTAGGTCTGCCACTCGCCGGGTTTACGGCAGGCGTTCACCAGCGGAGGATACTGTCCGTAGATGGCAGCGGTGGTGCCGTCGGGATAGGTGATGTTGTCGAAGCAGTCCAGCACCTGTATCTCGTATCGCCCCATCAGGAAGACGCCGCTGTTGCCGCGTCCCTGTCCCTCGCCTTTCACTACCGCCGGCGCCACCCACTCCAGATGCAGCTGACAGTCACCGAAGTGCATCTTTGTCTGGATGTCGCCGGTGCCCGGAACGACCTCCATGTAGCCGTCTTCCACCTTCCAGTGCGCGGCGCCACCGCTCACCGCCTCCCATCCGCTGAGGTCTGTGCCGTCAAACAGCACCACCGCATCCGAGGGCGGAATACCGGGTTGTTCCTGTGTGCTGAAACTACCCGGACTGACCACAGGCGGCTGCGGACGCGTACCATCATGCACACGCCATTTCCCACCGGGCAGGAAGGGGGTATCATCGTAACCGATAGCCATTATACTCTCTCCTTAGAAGGGTTTCTCCTTGTTGAGGATTCGAGACGAGGAGGCACTTTCCCTATCGCCCGCAGGAGGATGAACGTCCTCTGAGACGATGAATGTTAAGGGAGACAGGCGCTATGCGAGGAAAACTCCTATTTGTCAAAGTCCCAGAGCGCTCTTCAATCGCTCCACACATGCCTCCGCAGAGTATCGGTTCAGCCGTGATTGCGCAAAATCTACGACATGCTGATAGAACTTGGCGTCTGAGACCAGTCGGGAAGCCATAGATACAGCCTGTTCTGTGGAAAAAACATCCTCCACACACGTCTCAGGAAACAGATAGGGTCCGTGTGCCGTATTTCGCGTGGTGATACAGGGCACACCGAGGGCAGCAGCATCCAGAACATATCTGCCCCATGTATACCGGTCGTCGAGGTTTACCCAGATTTGGCTTCTCGCCTCTGTTCTCCAGAACTCCTCCAGGCTTACCTCCAGGCGAATCTCCGCGTCCGGCAAGCGCACTTGCCAGTATTGCTTGAACAGATCGACAGAGAAACGTCGGTGCCGGAAAAACAAGGGCAGGTTACGAAAGTTGCGCGACGACTTCTTCGCGTAAGTCCGTATACGAAGTCCCGTAGCCTTCGCCACAACATACGAGGGCAATTTCAGTTGCGCTGGACAGACAAGGCATACAGGCTCCCGACAATCCACAGCAACCGCTAGATTGCGGACATAGTCCACCGGATATGGTATTCCCACCCATGCAACCGGAGTGCTCGTCAGTTCTGCTAATATAGGGACGCTCCATTCGTTGATGGCGGCAATAAGGTCAACTGCGTCAAACAGGCGCAAGAGATCTTCGGATGGGTTCAGATAGTCTCTGGCATCGCCCTCGATAAGCGCCACCCATCGCACATGAGAGGCACGCTTTTTCGCAAGTTGCAACAGCTGCGACAGGAAATGCCCGTTGAGATTGGAGATTACCAGGTCGTATTTAGCAATCACATCCGCTGGGGGCGCCGTCCATCCCCAGTAGTCCCCCTGAAGAGCATGTGCAAACGCCTCTATTCCGTTAGTATACCGCCACGGTGCGCTGGAGTCAGTAGAAGACCAACGTTCACGCAAACCACCAATAATCAGACTTCGCATTCTCTAGATTCCGAATAGTGGTTCTTGCTTTGTTAGCGTATTTTCGCAAGTGCTGTACCTGAGTCCTCTGCGGAGTCTTCAACAGACATGAAACTTTCACCCGCACCGCGCATCAATAGAATCGACGGGCGTCACGCAAAGCCTCTCGCGACGGCAGTGAACCGCGGTACACGGGTGCGCTGCGAGCCATCGCCTTTTGCAGTATCCAGAGATATTCCGTCCCCGCCGACACCGCTGGCGAGCGTCTTTCCTGATGCGCTTGCCTGCTATGACAGGTATTTCTGAAGAAGGATGGCAAGCCTGGCGCAGGCTCGACACGCCCTGATGCTGGCAGCACCCTGACGCCCGTCATTGCATCTTACGAATAGCGCGTCAGGATACGCACGAGAGAGAGTAGCTTCACGCGCGCCGCAGGGTCGGTCATTTCCCCGCTCATGCAATTGCGCTCGATAGTTCGCGCCACCAGCTGGGCAAATGCCTTGTTCAACGCTTCGCGTGCCGCCGCCAGCTGCTGTGCCACCAGTTCGCAGTTCTCTTCGCGGTCAATCATCTCCCGGATGGCACGGATCTGCCCTTCGATGCGCGCCAATCGCGCCTGCAGTTCCTTCTTGTCCTCACTGCTGACGAGCTTGAGCTCCTTTGTGGTCTCCACCAGTTTAAGCCTCCATCGATGAAATCATCACTTCGTCGCATGGGGTGCGCGTTCCAGGCGAACGAGCCAGACAATCACTCCCCACAGCGCTGCCGCCACCACCAGCGCTGCCAGCAGCGGGGGCACCCCCAGCACGGACGGCAGGGTCACCTTGCCCAGATTCGCCGTCTCAAAGAAGAGGGGCTTCAACGCGGGATAGGCGAAAATGAACGCCAGCGCGCCTATCAGCCCACCCAGCAGCGTGGCGATGCCCTCACCGACTCCACTCGCTGTGCCCACAATCGCTGTGCCCGGACAGTAGCCGCCGATAGCGATACCGATGCCAAACAGCAGACCTCCTGCGGCGACGCCCGCCACGTACAGCGATTTCACCTTGAAGTGTACCGCCCCCGGCGCCAGCGCGTCTATCACCACACTGCCGACCAGCCCCACCACAATCGCCGTTAGCATCACCTTCAGCATGGTGAAGTCGCGAAGCCATAGACCGCGTTGCACGATGTTACACCGGGAGAAACCCGCTCGCTGAAGGGCAAAGCCGAAAGCCAGCCCTGTGACCAATCCCAGAACCACTGTACTCATGCCTGCACACCTCCTCGTGGCTCCCGATACAGAAGTCGGGCGACCAGCATTCCCGTGCCGAAGGCTGCCGCTCCGAACAGCAACCCGCTAACTGCCATCTGTGCGACACCGCTTAGCATGTGTCCCGTGGTGCAGCCGCCAGCCAGTCGCGCCCCGAACAGGATGAGAAACCCACCGACAAACGCTCGCGCCAGCCGTCTCCAGCGGCGTCCTTCCCATCCGCGCACCAGCACCGGCGCTACGTCCAGCTTCGGATGGTAACCGAGGGCACGTCGGCTCAGCCGGTTCCCGAGCCACGCGCCCAGAAGCATACCCAGTACCAGCATCACCTCCCAACCGATTTTAGCGCCGATTTCCTGAAGGTAAGGCTGGCTCTGCGCAAAGCCTGGTGCTATCCTGTCTATCAGATAGCCTACCAGCTGCGGATACGCGGTGGATACGCCCAACGGACCCACCGTCAACATGGCGAAAATCTGCACCAGCCCGATCATCGCACCCCACTTGAGCCAGCCGGGCAGAGTCGCCCGACTGGCTTGCACTGCAGACTGGTCCACGCCCAACTCATGAACTGCCATCGTTGGTTGCCTCCTTCCCCGAACTTACAGGTTTACAAACTGCCCCAGCAGGAGCGAAAGCACCAGCCCGATTACGCCCACCAGCAGGGCGCCCACGAAACCGACGGCAAACGGCTTCAGCCCCAGCCCCTTGAACACCGACAGGCTGGTACCCAGTCCCACCGCCGCCATCGCAGTGCCCAGCAGGTAGCGCGAACCCCACTGCTCGCCAATGGCGCTGGTGATGGTTTTCCACTCGGCAGCGTTCCAGATGCCGAACGCCGCACCATTGCCCAGCGTGGCATCGCCCAGCGAGCGCACCAGCGCCATCGCCAGAAATCCCAGCACAAACACCGGGAACAGCTTCGCCACGTTCACGCGCGTGTCGCCGTCGCCCTGCCCCGACCTGCTCTGCTGGCGCAAATAGTAAAACGCCATCAACGGCACCACCACCGCCAGGAACAGGTTGCGCGTGAGCTTGGTGACCGTCGCCGCCTGAAAAGCCACATCGTCGCCGTACACCTCCTTGTAGGCGAGCGCCGCACCCACCACCTGCGCGGTCTCATGCACTGCCGTGCCGAGGAACAGCCCCACCTGCTCGGAAGTGGAAAGCAGGGCATGAGCCAGGTACGGATACAGGAACATGCCCAGCAGACCGAACAGCGTCACGTTTGCCACCGCGTAGGCGACCTCTCGCTGCTCGGCTTTGATGGCTGGCGCCGTAGAGACGATGGCGGTGACGCCACAGATTCCGGTGCCTGCCGCGATGAGGGTGCCCAGACGCTCTGGCAGCTTCAGCAGGCGGTTGATCCAGCTGATCAGCACCAGCCCGCTGGCGATGGCAGTGACCACAATCGGGATGCCCCAGGCTCCCAGTTTGAGCACATCCAGCAGGCTGAGCTTGATGCCCACCAGAATGATGCCCAGCCTGAGCAGTTTGGTGACGCTGAACTGGATGCCCGCCTGCAGGCTCTGCGGCAGGGGCAGGGTATTGCGCAGAAGTATCCCCAGCAGGATCGCCACCAGCACCCCGGAGAGCGGGCTGGCTTTGCCGGAGGGGTCAATGCCCTGCAAACGCAGCAGCGCCATGCCAGCCACATCTGCGAGCCAGAGCGACGCAAACATGATCGCCACGGCGAGCGCCACACCGGGCACCAGCTTCAGTATCTCGGGCGCTTCCCTGATGCCGAACAACGCATACAGCATTCGGCTTCGGATTGCACTTGCACTCATGGCGCATTCCCTCCTAAATGAACAGTGTCACCCGCGAGCGAAGAGCGTCGCCCAGGAAGGTAGCCACTCCACCGAACTCCACACCTTCCCGCATCTCTTCGTCCTGGATGCCCATCACATCGCGTGACATCTCGCACGCGACAACGCGAACGCCCAGGTCGCTTGCCATCTGTATCAGGTCCTCCAGCGAGGAGACCTGCTTCGCCTTCATCATCGAACGCATCATCTGCGCCCCAACGCCGAAGAAGTTCATGCGCGAGAGGGGCAGAGCCGCGGTGCCTTCGGGCGACATCAGCGCCATCAGTTTCTCTCCGAACTTCTTGCCCGAAAGCACCTTCTTCCGGCGCAGGGCGCTCAGTCCCCAGAAGGTGAAAAACATGGAGACGTTCTGTCCGAGCGCGGCAGCGCCCGTCGCAATGACGAACGCCGCCAGCATGCGATCCAGCTCACCGGAGAACACCACCAGCGACACGCGGTCCTCCGGCACCCTGCTCTCCAGCTCAGCGATGCGAGCCTCCAGCGCGCGAATGCGCTCGTCTACACCGGTGCCGTTGGAATGCACCTCGTGCCTCGTCACCTGCGATGCGGTTGCCATCTCCCCAACCTCCTAGTTCACGCGCTTGACGTAGTGGACGTAAATATCCTTGCCGCCGTCCTGTTCGGTCTCCTGAGCAAGGAGCTCGATGTTCTTCGCCGCCTGCGCCCAGCCCTGAAAGTCCTTCACCGAGCCGCGGTCGGTGCTCAGCACCTTCAGCACCTGTCCCGCCTGCAGGTTGTTCACTTCCTGCCGCGCCTTGACAATCGGCATGGGGCAAGCCAGTCCACGAACGTCCAGAACCTTGTCGAACTGCATCTGTCATGCACCTCCCATGTGTGTTAGCGATTACTGATATGCCTGAGCCAGCGCGCAGATGTTCTTGCCCAGCTCCAGCTCCGATGCCCTGTCCTCATCCGGCACCAGCAGTCCCCCGTTCACCCGCTTGATATCCACATACTGCTGGGGGAAGGTGGGCAGGCTGTTCAGGATGTATTCCACGAAGGTCTGCTCGCCGCGCTGAACCATCGCCAGCCCTTCGTTCTGCGCCTTCAGCTCGCTCAGCGTTTGAGCAAACAGCCCCTGCTCGTTCGCCTCGCGCAGAGAGCTGAAGTGTCCCGGCAACACCACGGTGGCATCCGGCAGGCTCAGCAGCTTCGCCAGCGAGCGATAGTGAATGGGCGCCCAGGTGTCGCCTCGCCCACCCAGGTCGGGGCGCGCGATGGACTCGATGAAGATGCTGTCGCCGGTCAACAGATAGCGCCCGTTCACCAGATACACTACGTTGCCCAGCGTGTGACCGGGGATGTGGATGGTCTCGATCACTGCCTCACCGACGGTGAACCGCTGCCCATCCCACAGGGGGCTGTAATCGAACTGCGCTGGCAACACGTCGATGGGGTGGATGCCGTCGTAGGGGTGCAGGTAGTAAGGCACTCCCATTCGCTGAGCCAGCTCGCGCCCGCCGCTGATGTGGTCTGCATGGGCATGTGTGTCCAGAATCAGCGTGATGCGGAACCCCTTCTCCTGCTGCAGATTCAGGTAGTTGTCGATGTGCCGCAGGGGGTCTACCACCACCGCCTCACCGTTCGAGACGACCACGTAGCTGAGGCAACCGCGGGCGGGTCGGCTCACCTGATAGAGGCTCAGGGCGGGTTCCTCGACCACTGCCTTCACATCGTAGTAGTTGCCCCAAGCCAGCGTGCCGCCTGCAAGGTTGATGGCGTTGTAGCCAAGCGCACGCAAGCCCTCCGCCACCAGCGCCGATGTGCCGCCCTTTGCACACACCACCAGAATGGGCTGGTCTGCAGGCAGCCTGGATGCCAGTTCCCTGCGCGCGTAGGCGACCACCGACTCCACCACGTCGTCCATACCGCCCTCTTCCAGAATCTCGAAGTAGGGCACGTTGATGGTGGGAATGGGACGACGCCCCTCGATCTTCCACGCCTCGAACTCGTCCCGATTGCGCACATCGAGGATGAAGAAGGTCTCCTCGCGGTCCAGATACGCCTTCAGCTCCGACGGCGTCCACTCGGTTCGAGTTGCCTGTAGAGTTGCCATTGAGACACCTCCTGTAGCTCAGATATTTATTGACGTTAAGCATTATACCATACGAGGTATAGTATATCAAGAGTTCCGCGCATCTATTGCGGATTTTTTCCTCAGCCGGTAAAATCAACGGTGAGAGGAGAGTGGAGCCATGACCGGGGACACCACGCTGAATCGGTTGCGCCGGTACCTGCACGACAATCCCAACAGCCGCCACCTGCGCGCCGCCCCATCGCAGACGGAGCAGTGGGAGATGCTCTCGGAGGCACAGCAGACGATGCCGGATGAAACGGTCTCCACGCTGCAGGTCATCGAGCATGAGGAGATGAGGGCAGTCCCCGTACCATCCCCCACCGAGAGCAGCGCCCTGCGCTACTTCCTGGACGGCATCCAGCGACCGCGCATCCTCTACTATGATGGCATTGTGCCGGTCGCCTACGCCTACCTGTCGGCTGTGGTACGTTCGCGGGTAGACCGGATGATGTGCTGCCCGCAGGCGCAAGGTATACCGTCTAAGGTGCACAACGAGGCACTGTACGCTCCTCAGAACGCTATCGACGCGGCAGGTTTGCGGCAGTACGGTATCCCCATCCGTGATACCAATGTCGGAACTCCTCTGCCGCCCCACTCTGTGCTGATTCAGAAAGCGGCGGAACGCATCTCCAATGACCGCGATCAGCTGGAGCGCGACCTGACAGTTACATGGGCGAACTGGTTACAGCAGAAGTCTCCCGAGTCCTGGCTGGTGGTGGACGGCGGCATCGGCAAAATCCGCGTCAATCAACCCGGCGTTCGGCTGATGGGATTGGCGAAGACCAGCGTCGGGGTGGAGCGCATTCTCAATCCGGATTATAGCCGGACAGTGTACGGACTGGCGAGAGGCGAGCGAAGCAGTGTATTTGCCGTCAACCGACCTGAGCAGGAACCGGTCTACTCGTGGTTTCTTCGCCTGCACGACGCCTCGAGGGGCAACCTGCTGTTTGGGCTAATACGGGTGGAGATACCTCAGCACGACCACCTCATGCAGCAGGTGAACAACCTGTCCGCATGGCTTCTGGAAGAGCGGGTGCCTCTCAGCGTGCCGGATGTGCGCTACGACCGTCTCCTTTATCCCATGCGCGACTGCGAGCAGTATCTGCGCGCCACCGCCCCCAGCCATGCGCAGCTGGAGGCACTGGCACAGATGATCCGATAGGGGCAATACGGCTGACTGAGTGGCAGGCAGGAAAACGACATTGCGTCCAGAAATCTCTACAGGAAAACGGCAGGCAGAGCGAGGTGCACCTATGTCCAGCGATGATTTCAGCAAACCGATTGGGCGTGTGGTGGGCACGGAGAAAAAGCCGAACACCGCTTTCACCTTCAACTTCTGGTGCACCCCCGATGCGTCCGTGGGCATTGGCACCATCGTGGCCGTGCGCAGCGACAAGCGGACAGTCTGGGGCGTGGTTAGCGAGGGCTTTGGCTACAACGACCTCGAAGCGCCGCTGTACGACTACATCGGCTCTGATGGCAGGGCAGAGGAACAGGCGCCGACCCTGCGCCCCGAGATGCGCCTGTACATCGCCTCCGTGCTGAGACAGCAGCCGGAGGAGCCGGTTCAGCCCGCGCCCATCGCCCCGGTCTATCTGGCAGACGAGGAGAACGTGCGCCTCGCGCTACGCATGGATAGTTTTTTCGAGCGCGCCATTCCCGCCGGCGTCTACCGCAATGGGGAGAACCTGGCACCGATTCTGCTGGACAGCCGGTTCCTGCTCGGTCCGGAAGCAGGACACCTGAACGTCACGGGCACCTCCGGCTTGGCAGCAAAGACCAGCGCCATCATGTTCCTCCTGCAGGCGATATTCCAGAAACTCCCCGAGGATGAAAGCGTCGCGGCTCTGCTGTTCAACGTGAAGGGCGGCGACCTGATGTTCATAGACCTTCCGCCTGAAGACGGCTTCCTCACCAACGAAGACCGGCGTATCTACGACGCGCTTGGCGTGCAACCCCAGCCCTTCGGGAAGGTGCAATACTACGCGCCCTTCAAGCCCGACCGCGTGAACCTGAATACTCTGCGCTCGCACCCCGATTTGCGACACAACGTGAGACCCCTGCACTGGGGTCTGAAAGAGGTGCTGGACTATACCGAGGTCATGCTCAACCGCGACGACATCGACGTAAAGGCGGACGCGTTCCTGCAGTTCATCAAGCAGAGGGCGGTGGACCCGGGCAAATTCGAATTCGATCAGTCCGAGCAGGCAGCAGGCGCGCCACCCTTCATGCCCGTGACCAACTTCGCCGAGCTCACCGAGTGGCTGGACACGGTACTGCAGGTTGCAGAGACGCGCGGGCGCGAGGCATGGCGGTCGCACGCCTACGCCACCATCCGAAAGGTATACAACCGCCTCAGCAACCTTACCACCCGCTACCGCGGGCTGATCGGCGAAAGCGGTTACATCTCTGACCTGCCCGATCAGTTTGAGGACCGAACGGTGTACGTCATCGATGTGTCGCAGGTGGAACAGGAAGAACAGGACCTCATCATCACGCGCGTCATCGCCGAACTGCGCAAACGGATGGAGAGCCACAGGCTGGGTGTTGACCATCTGATTGTGGTGGTGGACGAGCTGAACAAGTATGCGCCTTCCTCCGGCAGGGAGACCTACATGTTGCGCACCCTGCTGGACATCACCGAGCGCGGGCGTTATCTGGGGCTGGTGCTGTTCGGGGCACAGCAGTTCCGCTCGCAGGTGGAGCGGCGCGTGGCAGGCAACTGTGCCACCAGCTTTTACGGGCGCATCGAGATGGAGGAGCTTGCCCAGCCCGGCTACAGCGTGTTCGCTGCGGCAGTGAAGGAGAAGCTGGCCGCGTGCGAGCCGGGCGAGGTGCTGGTTCGGCATCCCCATTTCACCCAGCCCATCTTCGTGCGCTTCCCGCGCCCCTGCTACTTGCGCGGTTCGGATGGCGTCCGGCGCTATCCGCCGGAGGAGAAGCCTTTGGACGTGGCAGTTTGGGAGACTCTGCGCACACTCGACGCCGCTCTGGAGTATATGCAGGTGAAAGCGGTCATAGACGATGTCGCCGCGCAAAGCAATGGCTTGGACGAGCACGGCGTGACCGAAGCACTGCAACGGGTACTCCTGGAGCGTCCGGAGGCGTCGCGTGTGCTGGAGCGCTTCCGCGCCCATCTTCCCAAAAAAGTGGGCAATCCGGCAATCCACTCGCCTGCCGGAATGACCGGTCCTGCACTAGACCCTGCCGCCTCAGACGATTACGATCCAGACGACCCATTCGCCCGCATTTGACAGAGCAGGTGTCATTGCGAGGA
>CAKZNX010000219.1 GCA_937132045.1 uncultured bacterium | reverse complement strand
GATTTCGGGCACGGGATTTGCCATAGCGAAAACGATGGGGTCGGAAGCCATCCGGCGCACGTCCTCGGCAGTCAGCGAGTGAGGCGCCGAGACGCCGATGAATACGTCCGCGCCCTCGATCACCTCGCTCAGGCTCCCCTGCAGACCTCTCGGGTTGGTCACCTCGGCGATGGCTTTTTTGTAGGCGTTCATGTGCTCCGAGCGTCCGCGATAGATCGCCCCGGCGCGGTCGCACAGCACGATGTCGCGTACGCCTGCTCGCAGCAGTAAGCGGGTCACTGCAATGCCTGCCGCGCCAGCGCCGTTTACCATCACCTTCAGGGACTCCATCGGCTTGTTCACGATGCGTAGCGCGCTCTGCAAGGCGGCAAGTGTCACCACCGCCGTGCCGTGCTGGTCGTCATGGAAGACGGGGATGTCCAGCCGCTGTGCCAGCTTATCTTCCACCTCGAAACATCGGGGCGCCGCGATGTCCTCCAGATTGATCCCGCCGAACACAGGCGCGATGATTTCGACGGTGCGAACAATCTCGTCGGCGTCCTGGGTGTTCAGGGCGATGGGGAACGCGTCCACCTTGCCGAACTCTTTGAAGAGCATCGCCTTTCCTTCCATCACCGGCAGCGACGCCGCCGCTCCGATGTTGCCCAGTCCCAGTACCGCCGAGCCATCAGTGACCACCGCCACCGTGTTGCGTTTGATGGTCAGGTTGAACACGTCCTCGGGATGCGCCACAAGAGCTTCGCACACTCGCGCCACGCCGGGGGTATACGCCATAGATAGGTCGTCGCGGGTGCGAAGCGGGATTTTGGATTGCACGGAAATCTTTCCGCCGAGGTGAAGCAGGAACGTGCGGTCGGAGTGCTTGACCACCTTCACCCCGGGCATCTCGCGAAGGCACTTGATGATGAGGTGTGCGTGGTCGACGTCGGCTGCGTAGATGGTGAAGTCGCGGGTGATGGCGTTGCTGGTCATGCGCACGATGTCTACCGCGCCGATACTGCCGTTTGCCTCCCCGATGAGAGAGGCGATCTTTCCCAGCATTCCCGGCTCGTTGGCGTATTCCAGACGAACGGTGAAGCTATAGCTCGGGCTAAGATGTGCTGTCGTCTCTGACATTGCCTTTCCCTCCGCTCTGAGGGTATTTCCGCTTCCTTTTGCGACACGCGTGATGGAGATTCCTGCCTGCACAACTAACAGAGTGTCATTGCGAACCTGGCCCGAGGCAGGCGAAGCAATCTCCTGCGGCTTCGCGGGAGACAACGGGGATTGCTTCGTCGCTTCGCTCCTCGCAATGACACGGGTCGGGGAGGGGATTGCTTCGTCGCTTCGCTCCTCGCAATGACACGGGTCGGGGAGGGGATTGCTTCGTCGCTTCGCTCCTCGCA
>CAKZNX010000218.1 GCA_937132045.1 uncultured bacterium | reverse complement strand
ACCGGGCGGGGAGTGCATTCCCTCAATGAGTGCGGAGGCGCTCTCTGCCCCCAGCTCGTCCAGCGGCAAACGTACGGTGGACAGTGCCGGGTGCATATATCGCGCGATCTGAAAATCGCCGAATCCCATCACGCTTAACTCCTTCGGTACTGCGATACCCGCCTCCATCAAAGCGCGCATCGCGCCAATCGCAGCCAGGTCGCTTGCTGCCACGATGGCCGTAGGTAAACGGCGACGACGCAGTATCGCCTTCATTCGCTGATATCCACTCATTTCGTTGAACTCACCGCGCACGACAGCCCGCGGCGACAACGCCAGCTGCATATCGCGGTAGGCAGCGCGGAACCCTCGCAGCCTCTCGCGCGCGTCGATGTTGTTATCGGGACCGGCGAAGAAGAGTATGTCGCGGTGCCCCAGCTCCAGCAGGTGCCGCGTCGCCGTTCGCATTCCGCCCATGTTGTCCGGCGCAACCCACCCGATGTGTCTTCGCCCACTGTAGCGGTTGATCGCCACCACGCTCAGTCCATAGTCAGCCAGAGTCTCAACCTCCTGCATGTCCGATCGCTCAATGAGGATGCATGCCACCGCTTTCACTCTCAGCTCTCGCAGATGTTTGACCTCGGCGACCGGCTCCGCTCGGCTGGCGGTCAACACCTTGTAACCGCGCTCTGCCGCATGGTCTACGAAACCGCACACCAGCGGAGGGAAATAGAAGGGGTCAAGACGGTGCCAGCCGGCTGGCAGAACAATCCCCAGAACGGATTGCGAATTGGACGACGCCTCCGCCACGAAGGTGCCCCGCCCACGCACCCGATACAGCATGCCCTCTTCCTCGAGCTTGGAGACCGCCTGTCGCACTGTCATGTATGCCACGCCGTACTGCCGTGCCAGCTCCCACTCGCTGGGCAGGCGCTGACCAGCGCTCCACTCACCCGACGACAGCCGCTGTTTCAAGTTCTCATACACGCGGATATACTTCGGTGCTATTGCGTGCCCCGTTGCCGACACAGGTGCTTCCACACTTGATGCCCTCCCGCTGCACAATATACCCGCTTCCCCCCCGATTCGCAACCGTACGGCGCAAGACAGGAGCATCGTTCTCTCATCGCGAAGATACAGCGGGAGGATGAACTGTGCGTGCTGAGTGCCCACCCAATCTATCGTTCGGGCGCAACTTGTTGCACCACCTCGAGGCGTCGTGCCGGCGCGAATGGCTGGTGACCAACGGCATTGGCGGCTTTGCCTGCGGCACCATATCGGGACTGCGCACGCGCCGCTACCACGGACTCCTGACCGCCGCCCTGCCACCACCAATCGGTCGGGTGCTGGTGCTTGCAGAGGTCGAAGCCTGGGTGGAAACAGGCTCTCAGAGCTACCCTATCTCGAGCCATCGCTATCACGGCGCCATCCACCCGAACGGCATCCACCACCTGCACCGGTTCAACCTGCACCCCTGCCCCACGCATCTGTATTCCGCAGGAACCGCGGTGGTACACAGGCAGGTCTGGCTGGTTCCCGGCAAAAACGCGGTTCTCGTGCGCTATACGATGGCGTCAGTGAGAGGCTCTGCACGACTGCACCTGATACCCCTCTTCGCCTGCCGCGACTACCATGCTCTCACACACGTCAACGATGCCCTGTGCCCTCATGCGGAGAAGGTTGCCGAGGGGGTGTATCGTCTCATGCCGTATCCGGGTTTTCCTGCCATCTATCTGTACAGCGGAAACGCCCATCTGGTGCCGCGCCCAGACTGGTACTACGCTTTCCACCTTTCCGAAGAGACCGCGCGCGGACTGGACGACACGGAGGACCTGTGGACGCCGGGCACGCTGGTGTGCGACCTACAGCGAGGACAGAGCATCACCATCGCTATCTCGCTGGAGCCACTGGAGGACATCTCCTCGGAACCGACGGAGGGCGCGAGTGTACCGCCGCCGTTCTGCGAGCATCCACTGGCAACGGCGCTATGGTGCGCAGCCGAGCAGTTCATCATCCGCCGACCACAGGGCGCCAGCATCGTCGCGGGCTACCCCTGGTTCACCGACTGGGGACGCGATGCGATGATTGCTCTGCGGGGCATTTTGCTGGTGCGAGGCAAATACAGCGAAGCGCGCGAGGTGCTGGGTCTGTTTGCGCGATACATGCGCGACGGGCTTATACCCAACAGATTCCCCGACGCTGGTGAGGAACCGGAGTACAACACAGCGGATGCGACCCTCTGGTTCGCCTGGATGGCAGAATGTTACCGCCAGCAGACAGGCGATGAAGAGTTCTTCCGCGAGGAAATGTATCCGCGACTAAAAGAGTGTCTGCACGCATACACGCAGGGCACGAGGTTCGGTATCCGGGTCGACGCGCGCGACGGCATCCTGCGGATAGGTGAGCCCGGCTGGCAGTTGACCTGGATGGATGCCAAAGTGG
>CAKZNX010000217.1 GCA_937132045.1 uncultured bacterium | reverse complement strand
CGGAATACCCAGATGCACACCAGCGGAGCGGTGAGTATGGCGACGACAGCGGGCGGAGACAACCGGGAGAGACCTCGCACGCTAGGTTTGGTGGCGGAAGCCTCTCCCGCCTCCGTTCCAGAAGGGCTATGGTTGGCTGTGGGCGCCTCAGCTTTCATCATTCAGGCAGTTGACGAAATCTTCCCATAACGCATCGGCGCGAACCGACGCAATCCACCCGACCTTCGGACGTCCCTCGCGCGGAGTGAACTCGAGGTCCAGACTGTCCAGAAGGTAGGGGCGCGGCAGGGTGTCGGTTTCGGTCAGCCCCAGCAGGTGTGCTGTCACAATTTCATCCCAGATGGGCCACGCATCGTTTGTGCCGGTGACCTCCATCACCAACCGTGGCTGAGCCTCCAGCCACCATTCCAGCAGTCCCACAAGGTAGCGCCCTCCTTCACCGCACCCGTCCAGAAGCGCGTGCGCTTTCTCGCGGCTCATCAACAGGTCGCGCAGGCAGGTCACCGCGGGTCCAAGCGTCAACGAGACGTGCGTGTCCAGAATCACCTGCCACGCCTTCGGGTCGTTCTGGACGTTGAACTCGCGTCCGCCGTGCTGTGCGCTGTGGAAAGCCATGGAGACAATTCGGATGCGCTCGGCGATGGACGGGTCGTGCAGCAGTGCGGAAGCGGCATCGGTTGCCGCGCCGATGGTGAGCAGAACCAGCGGCTCGTGCGCGCTGTATTGCCGCGCCGTTTCGAGGATGAGATCGATTCCCTCATTGCGGTTCGGCTTCGTTCGGCACTCCAGTGGGGTGCTGGAGCCCGGCACCACCGGCGGTTTCTCTTTCACAGGCAGGTGGCTCAGTACCTCACTGGCGATCTCCGCCGAACGCTGTGCAGTCAGGTAAGGTGTGTGGGTCGAGACGATACCAAGCAGATTGATACGCGGCTGAAGCACCAGATGCGCGATCGCCCACTGGTCGTCCATTTCAGCACCAACATCTGTGGACAGGAGCACATCCACAGGACGAAGCGGTTGTGTCGACATAGAAACTGGCTGGAAACCTCCTTCTCTGATGGCGAAACACCTCGTAGGCTATTTCGATATCTACCGTTTGCCCGCCTGCGCTTCCAGCCTCTGGATGACTTCGGGCGTCGCGCCCGGCAACTGTCCCTTTCCGGCACGCTCTAGCAACTCCTGACGCAGAGCCGCCAAAATGGAAATTGCTTCGACGCTTCGCTCCTCGCGATGACACGCAATACCGTGCATGGAAGAGACCGCGCCGGCGAGACCGTTGCAGCTGTGGTACACTGAGGGTATGAGCAATCTGCTTGTAGCAATCGATACCGTTCGTCAGGCAACCCGCGGCACGCCATGGGAGGCACGCCTCTACCTCGTCGGCGGGGTGGTGCGTGATGAGCTGCTGGGACGTCCCCTGCCGCCGGATGTGGACATTGTCACGGAGGGTGATGCCCTCCAGCTGGCACACTGGCTGCACATGCAGGGCATCACCGACCACCTGCCCCTCACCTTCCCTCGCTTCGGTACGGCGATGGTGCACATTCGCGGTGTGCAGTTTGAGCTGGTGACCGCCCGAAGGGAGAGCTACACCGCCGACAGCCGCAAGCCGGTGCAGGTACAGCCCGCCAGCCTGCGTGAGGACGCCTTCCGCCGGGACTTCACCGTCAACACCCTCATGCGCAACCTGCACACCGGCGAACTGCTCGACCTGACGGGAACGGGTCTGAACGACCTTCAGGCAGGGTTGCTGCGCACTCCGCTCGACCCGCTCATCACGTTCGAGGAAGACCCCCTGCGGGCGATGCGGGCAGCCCGATTCGCCGCACAGCTGGACTTCGAAGTGGAGCCGAACACCCGCGACGCTATGCGCCAGAAAGCGCACCGTCTTCAGATCATCAGCAAGGAGCGCATCCGCGACGAGCTCACCAAACTGCTTCAAGCGCCTGTGGTCACCAAGGGTCTGCGCCTGCTGATGGATACTGGACTGCTGGAGCAGTTCGCGCCTGAACTGGCGCGTATGAAGGGCGTGATGCAGAACCAGTACCACCTGTACGAGGTATGGGAGCATACACTCAAAGCGCTGGAGAACCTGCCGCCCGACGCTTCACTGGTATTGCGACTTGCAGTGCTTCTGCATGACGTGGGAAAACCTCCCACCCGCACGCAGGACGCGAAGGGCGTGCACTTCTATGGTCATCAGAACGTGGGCGCGCAAATCGCCGAAGACCTGCTGCGCCGCCTGCGCTACAGCAATGACATCGTGGAGGATGTCGTCAGGCTGGTACGCCTGCACATGCGCCCGGGCGAATACGACTACACGTGGAGCGATGCAGCGGTGCGCCGCCTGATTCGTGACGCCGGTCCGTTGCTCAACGACCTGCTATCGCTGGTGCGTGCCGACATCGCCGCCAGCAACCCCGCCATGCCCAAAGCGAACATCGAAGCGCTGGAGGAGCGCATCCGCATGTTGACCACTCGCGAGGATGTGCAGGCGCTGGATAGCCCGCTGACCGGCAAAGAGATTATGCAACTCCTGCACCTCAAGCCGGGCAAACAGGTGGGCAGGTGGAAGGCGTTTCTTCTGAACGAGGTGATCGAGGGCAGGCTGGCGCCGGGCGACAAAGAAGGTGCAAGACGCCTCCTGCTGGAACGAGCCGCCCATCAAACCTCTCACGACTAAGCCCACACCATGCGCTGAGCGACAAACAGCGCCCCCTCCACCGGCGAGTACTCCGGCGGTTTCACCGTGCCCTGCCACGCGGGCAATCTTTTGCTAACCTGCTGGCAGAAGCGATCCAGCACAATTGCCTCCGACTTCCACACACCGCCCACCGTACACACCGGGAAATCGTCTGGGAGGTGCAGATGCTCTGCCAGCTGAACCACCAGGTGTGCGAGGTGGTCCGCCGCAGCTACCAGAATGCGCTTTGCCTGCGTGTCGCCCTGTTCTGCCGCCTCGCTCACCAGGGGCGCCAGCTGAGCCAGCAGGGACTGTGGATTCTGGGCATGATACAGCGCGCTCAGCCACTCGCCGGCATCGTTCGATCCGAAAATCTCCGTCAGCATCTCGTAGAGGCGCGTCGTTTCACCCCAGCCCTCCAAGGAAGCCAGCGATGCCCGTATCGCCTCCTTGCCTATCCAGAAGCCGCTTCCCTCATCGCCCAGCAGGTAGCCCCATCCACCGACGCGCATCAGCTTGCCGTCGCGGTCGCGTCCACACGCGATGGAGCCGGTGCCCGCAATCACCAGCACTCCCGGCGCACCGCCAGTAGCTCCCTCCAGTGCAATGGCATAGTCCGGCAGCAGCAGCACCCGCGCGCGCGGCAGTAATCGCTGCAGCAGTTGCTCGAACAGCACCCGTCGGTCGGGCAGGGTGTAGCCCGCAGCGCCGGCGCAGATCACACTGACGGACTCATGGTCTACCCCTGCTTGCTTGAGAAGAGCCTCCATGATACTCTCCCAGACGGCAGGCGGTTTGCTGGCAAGGTTGATGCCCTGACCTTCCACCCGCGACAGCAACTGCCCGTCTGGTTGCGCCCACAACAGGTCGGTTTTCGTGCCTCCGGCGTCTATCGCCACCAGCGTCGTGGTGATCATCGCCCTTACCCCCGCGTCACACCCTACTATCATAGTGCAATTTGCGCGGCGAGGCAAGCGGCTGACCGACGAAGGATGCCCGCTCCCGTAAGGCGAACTCCCTTTCCAACCGATGTCGCCGAGGGAGGATGGAGGATGCGCTGGATGACAATCGCGGTATGCCTGATACTGCTGGCAGGAGGTTCGCCGGTGATGGCTCAAACCGATGTGTGGAACGTGCGCGACTTTGGAGCGAAAGGCGACGGCGAGGCTGACGACACCGCCGCTTTCCAGCGCGCGCTGGACGAGGCAGGCAAAGCGGGGGGAGGCGTAGTGTACGCCCCCAGAGGCAACTATCTCTTCAAGGGCAATCTGCTGGTGCCAAACGGCGTGACGCTGAAGGGCGTATGGGAATCGGTGCCAGCACACAACGGCATTCGCGATGCGGGACTGCCCAAACCCACCGACGACGGCACCACCTTCCTCGTCACCCCTGGCGCAGGCAACGAGGAGGGACCGGCGTTCATCACGCTCAACACCAACAGCACCCTCAAGGGTGTGGTGCTCTACTACCCCAACCAGAAGACAGACGATGTGCCCACCCCCTACCCTTGGGCGATCGCCATGCGCGGCAAGAACCCCGCCGTGCTGGACGTGGAGATATTGAACCCTTACAACGGTATCGACGCCACCCAGAACGAGCGCCACCTGATACGCAACGTGCACGGACAGCCTCTGCGCCGGGGCGTGCTGGTAGACCAGATATACGACATCGGGCGCATCGAGAACGTACACTTCAACCCGTGGTTCAGCATGAAGCCCAAACTGTTCGAGTGGCAGATGCAGAACGGCGAAGCCTTCATCTTCGGGCGCAGCGACTGGCAATATGTGCTGAACACCTTCTGCTACGGATATCGCATCGGATACCGGTTCATCCAGACCCGGGCGGGTGTGTGCAACGGCAACTTCCTTGGTATCGGTGCAGACGACTGTCTCGTTGCCGTGCAGGTAGACCAGTCCGCTCCCATGGGCATTCTCATTACGAACGGCGAGTTCGTGTCGTTCCGCGGTAGCGATCCCACCATGGTTCGCGTGGCACCTGAGCACTCGGGCACCGTGCGCTTTGTGAACTGCGCCTACTGGGGACCCAACAAGCAGATTGCCGTCATCGAAGGCAGCGGCACTGTGGGCTTCTCGGATTGCACCTTCATGCAGTGGGACAAAGACCGCGAGGGGCGCCACGCCATTCAGGCGAATGGGGGCACTGTACTGATACGCGGTTGTGAGTTTCGGGACGACCGCCCGCAGGTGGAGATCGGCGAAGGCGTGCGCCGCGCCGTCGTCACCGACAACGTGGTCACCGGCGAGGTGCGAATCACCAACCGTTCCGGCGGTGCGGTACAGGCAAGCGGCAACGTGGGTACCGTTCCGAAGTGAGTGGTTCGTGCACCTCTCGTGCGACGCAGAAGCCTTTATCGATGCACCCAGAGGAGATGCCCGGCGGCGACATACCGCCGGGCGCCTTTGGTACTACTCCACAAGCGGATTGCAGATGAACTCCACGAAACCGCCGATACGGAGTGGCTGGAACTTCGCGTGCCCATCCATATACACCGTGGGGGTGCCTCCTATCTGTTGTCCAGAGGTGACCGCCGTGTTAGACACGCCCTGATGCGCTCCCCACGAGTAGCATATGATCAACCAGTCCTCGGCAGGTTTGGTCACGCTGGCGAGCGGCAGACCACACGCCGACCATTTGGCTGACGAGGTCTGGATGCCCTGTGGGCACACGAAAACGGGCGCATACAGACCGAAGATGATCGCCGCGAACACGTCGATGCCACGCAGGATCGGTGTTACATTGCCCGGCAATCCCAATCCATCGTAACAGCGGTAGGCGTACGAACCAGTCCAGTCCTCGCACGCATCGCCTTGTGCGTTGCGTCGCACCGGTACGTTGAGCGTCGGACAGGTGAAAATCCCCTCGTTCTTGGTGTAGGGACCGATAATGTCGGGCAGAACCGGGTGCCGTCCCAGGCG
>CAKZNX010000216.1 GCA_937132045.1 uncultured bacterium | reverse complement strand
CTCTCGATCTGCGGCGGCTTGTTCATCTCTTCGGGGGTAAGCATGTGCGCCGGTTTCGTCGAGTAGGCGAGCACACCGCGCAGACTTTCTCCTTCGCGGGTGTGCACCATCACACGCTGGGCAAAGAGTTGCCTCGCGTCGAAGCCGCCCAGAGGCTGAAGGCGCACAAAGCCTTTATCGTCAATGTGGCGCACCATGAAGCCGATTTCGTCCATGTGGGCTGCCAGCATAACCTTACGGGCGCCGTTGCCTCGCTTCAGTCCAATGACATTGCCCATAACGTCGACTTCTGCGCTATCCACCAGCGGCGACAGCGCCTCGATCACCACCGCCCGGATGGGGTCTTCCTTGCCCGGCACGCCGGGTGTCTCACATAACCGTTTCAGCAGGTCGTAGTCCATTATCGCCTCCTGTGAACTACCGTCACTTTGCTTCACACTTAGCCCTGTGCCGGATGAACTCCTTTGCATACCATCAGGGGAGGGGTCCGTGTCATTGCGAGGAGCGCTAGCGACGAAGCAATCCCCCTCGCCCTCGTGTCATTGCGAGGAGCGCAGCGACGAGGCAATCCCCCTCGCCCTCGTGTCATTGCGAGGAGCGCAACGACGAAGCAATCCCCCTCGCCCTCGTGTCATTGCGAGGAGCGCAGCGACGAAGCAATCCCCCTCGCCCTCGTGTCATTGCGAGGAGCGCAGCGACGAAGCAATCCCCTGCGCTCCTCGTCACAAGTTGGCTATCGCCTGGGTGATACGAGTTTCGCATACCGGAGCGTGCGCCCTCCAGAACCGTCCGCTCGCCCAACCCAGAGCCAAGTTTCTTCATTCGCCAGGCTCTGTATCGCCACGAGCGTACCGTCCGGTGACCAGCGCAGGATGCACGCCACATAGCCGTCGGCTGACGGCGATGTTGCTTTGAGCAGACGAGGGGACTTCGGGTGCTGCAGGTCAACAGCATACAGCGCCGTGTACTGCTGCTTTGGCGCCCTCTCCATACCCGCCATGACCAGCAACTGATTGCCTGGCGGCGACAGCAAACCAGACACACTGATGATGCGGTCGCCCTTTCGTCGGGACAGGCTCGAGCAGTCTATCAGAACCTTGTGGCCGCACAGTGTGCGGGATGCAAGGTCATACTCGTGAACGACCAGTGTTGCCCGATGTGCCTCAGGTGCGCGCACCCAGCGCAGACGACTTCCGTCGGGGCTTACCCACAGCGAGTTCACGTCGCCAGTATGCGTGACCTGATGCGTGCGCCCAGCTTCCACAACGTAGATGTCTCGCTCGCCAATGTAGGCAACTCCCCACGTCTGCGGAAGCCAAGCCGCGCTGGTTCCGTGCATCAGCAGGTCGGGGCGTTTTGGCAGTTCCACGCGAAGCAGTATCTCTCCGGAAGCGGCATCCAGCCACACTGCCTGTGGTTCGTCGCTGAGGAAGCAGACAATGTGCCTGCTGTCCCGGCTCCATACGTATCCCGCTGCCTTGATGCCTCGTGCCAGTTGTTGAGTGGAGCGGTGCAGAGTGTTGTAAAGGCGCAGGTCTTTGCCGTCCGCAAACAGGATGCTGCGACCATCGGGCGACCAGGCTGGGTAAGCGAATTCACGAATGGAAGCAATGCGGCGATAGCCGGTTCCGTCGACGTTCACGAGGGCAATGCTCTGATTAGTCAGGTCGAGGAACGCCACTTGCTTGCCGTCGGGTGAGAAGTCCACCCCGAATCCACACGAAGGTGTCTCAATGCACCCAGCGGTCAGGAGGAGCAGCACCACCGCCGCCAACGGGGAAAGGCGCCGTTTCATGGTGAACACCTCCCGGAAGGTTCACGTGACGCCTGCTACTCTATGAAGTCAACCTCCCCGACGGGAGGGACTATCCCCGCTTCAGCTCCTCGCCGGAGGAACAGTCGGATTGCCTCTTTGCCTGCCTCGCCCATTTCCACCGTCCACTCGTTCACATACATCCCCACAAAGCGCTCGGCGACCTCCTGTCCAATTCCGCGCCCAAACTCAAGAGCGTATCGCAGAGCCTCCTGCCGGTGTTGCAGGGAGTACTGGATGCTCTCCCGCAGGATGCGCGCAATCTGCCTCTGCACCGCCTCAGGCAGGTCCCGGCGCACTGCGTTCACGCCCAGCGGAAGCGGCAGCCCTGTCTCGTCTTTCCACCACCTGCCGAGGTCCACCACACTGTGCACGCCTGCCTCGCGGTGTGTGAGCTGTCCCTCATGAATCAGGAGACCCGCAGGCACCCGCTTCTGTTGCACTGCGGGCAAGATGGCGTCGAAGTGCATCACCGCAGTGCGCGCTTCTGGCAGATACAGCTTGAGTGCAAGATAGGCGCTGGTCAGCAGACCGGGTACTGCGATTGTCACCTCTTGAAGCTGGTCTGGACTCAGGGGTTCTGCGGATACGACGAGCGGTCCGTAGCCGTCGCCCATGCTGGCGCCCGAGGTCAGGATGGAGTAGCGGTCCCGCACGTAGGCGTAAGCATGTACCGAGATGGCGGTGACCTCCATTCTGCCTTCGCGTGCCCACTCGTTCAGCGTCTGGATGTCGCGCAGGACGTGCTCGAATCGCAGCCCTGCCGTCTCGATGCGCTCTTTCGCCAGCGCGTAGAACATGAAGGCGTCGTCCGCGTCGGGACTGTGGGCAAGGTGTAAAGTCCGTTCGTTCATAAACTGTTTTCCCTCAGCAGCTCAGTTACAGGTGGGCGCTCGTCACCCAGCAACCAGTCGACCTTCAGACGAATTTGGGGTATCAGCCTGCACTGCAGATGCCCGGATGTGAGCTCAACCTGCTGATATTGTTCATCCAGTCGTTGCACAACGCGTCCGCACTGGCGCGGGCGATCGGTCAGCCATATCTCCTCTACGCCGACGGTACGATAGTCAACCTCTCGCGTGAAGAGCGCCATCAGCCAAACACACAGCCGTTCATGGTCAAGCTGCGCAGACATTCGCTGCACAACCACTCCGTCGATCAGTTCGAGATCGCCGTCTTCACCAAACGTTTGTAGAAAGCGCCCGAAGTCAATCGGGATGGTGCCCACAAGAGCCACAGTGGTTTCCTGGACCCGGTGGAGGGTGTTCATGGCGTCTCACCTCCATCCTCCATTTTACCCGATGAGACTCTGCACTCGCCGACGGTGGGCGCTGGGAGGCACTGCCAGAGCCACCGCATACTGGCAACCCACTTCCGCGCCGCGAACGCGCGCCAGCGACCGGTAATACTCCACGTAGGGGAAGCGCGATACACCTCCGCGAAACAGCTCGTGCTTCTCTGCCGCCGTCTGCCATAGCGCAATGTCCTCTTCGGTCACTTCCAGGAAGATTTCTGGCTCGAAGCCGTCACGGTCCTCCCAGTTTTCCGCGAAATAGATGCGTCCCACCCAGTGCGGAGGGTCTTTGCGCTCGAAGCCTTTGATTGCCGCGTAGAATTGCGCATTGGGGATGTTGAGCGCGCAGGCGGTGTGGTCCTTGTGAATACTGCCCTGCCAGTGCGTGATTATGCACTGCGGGCGACAGGCGCGGATGACGTCGCAGATGGCGAACTGCACCTCGTCGTTCACGGGTAGCTCGCCGTCGTGGTAGTCCAGTGTGTACAGCTGCGCACCGAAAACCGCGGCGGACTCTCGTGCCTCCACCAGCCTCTGACGCGCATACTCCTCGGGCGGCTTGGTTGGGTGCCCCTTTTCGCCGTGAGTCAGGTGGAGGATGGCGACCTTCCTGTCCTGTCGCACGTGTGCCGCCAGCGCCATGCCGCAGGCAATTTCCACGTCGCCGATGTGCGCACCAATCGCCAGGATGTCCACGCTCTCTGCCATCTCAAAGCTCCTTCCTCAACAGTGCAAACCGTCGGGTTTCCACAAAGCCTGCAGCGCCGTACAGCCGCTCGGCAGTGCGGTCGTCCGACCACAGGAAAAACGCTGTGTGCAGTCCCTGCAGGCGCATTGCCTGAAGCGTACGGTACATCAGCACCTGACCGATGCCTCTACCGCGTTGCGACTGCGAGACACCAATCGGACCGAAACGCTCGCCCTCGAAGTGGCTGTATCCCAGCACCTGGTCACCGTCGTGCGCGATCCACAGGCGGGTGGGGCTGTCGCCCTGCTCGATGCGGCTGATCGCATCGCGGGCGAACCTCTGCCAGTCGCCGGGAAACTCCGCCTTCAGGAATCGGAAAAGCGGAGGGATCAGATGCGGACGGTAGTGCTCCACGGTCACCCCCTCCGCCTGCAGTTCCGCCTCGCGCTGCTGCACCCACTCGGGCACCCGCAGTTTCAGCAGGTTGCAGTCCATGGCGATGGGGCGGTATACCTCCTGATAACCGTGCTTGAGGAAGAACTGCAGACCTGCGGAGTAGGCGTGCACGTCCACGCCCGGCGTGAAGTAGTTGGGGGCATAGGGGGAGATCAGCGCCAGCTTCCGGCTGCGAGCGCGCAGGTAGCCTTCCATCTCGCCTAGCAGTGCCGTGCCGATGCCCTGACGTTGCCATGTCGGATGCACCGCCATCAGGGTGATGTAGCCCCGGTCCCAGTCGGGTGCGGCGTCTTCCAGCGGCAACCTTCGGGCGATGCTCAACCCAAAGCCGACCACCTGACCGTCGCACACCGCCACCGGTGCGCCTTCCGGCTCAAAGTTGGGGTCGATCAGCACTTTGCGCACGAACAGGCTGCGGGAGATGGGGTCTGCATGAAGGGTGTGCTGGAGCAGGTGCACCACCTCGTCCAGCAACTCGCCACGGAACGGCACAATCTGTACGCTTCTCATGGTTCCATTGTATCGGCAGGTGTCGGGCGAGTCAAGGATGGGCGCGGGTGTTGAAAAAAGACCGAACGTATCCCGCTAGTCCCCTTCCCGACGCGGGAAGGGGGAGTTCGAAACCTCTCCCCGAAGCAGGGAGAGGCAGGGAGAGGGGTGTGACAAGCCTTTTGCCACGTCCCTCGTCGTCAAATAGTGGCTGGCAACGCATTATCACACACCCTCAGGATGGACAGCCTTCACAATCAACCCGGGTGAGCCGTCACAAACCTCTGGACGACCCACCGGGAGCCGTGAACTACTGCGCACCTTCGGGTGGGATGAGAGAGGGCACCTCGTTCTTCACAGGAGGCAAGGACTTCAGGTAGGCGAAGATCGACTTCAGGTCATCGTCGGTCAGGTTCTGGTAGTTCTGCCAGGGCATAATGGGGGCGAGGATGCGTCCCTGTCCCCACTGTTTGCCTGTGCGCATGGCGTTGATGAACATCTGCTCGTCCCAGATACCGATACCGGTCTCCTCATCGGGAGTTAGATTGGCGGCAAAGGCGACGCCCCACGGACCGGCGAAGGCGGTACCGGTGGACGACACCATCACGCTCCAGTTCTGACCATCCAGCTTCGGCGGAGTGACCTTCACGTCGCTCGGGTGACCCGACAGCAGTCGGTTCGTATCGGGCTTGCGCCCCTCTGCGCCCAGCGTGGACGGCGTATGACAATCGCCGCAGGCGAGTACGTTGACCAGATACTTGCCCCGTTCCACCATCTCCGATTGCGATGCCGGCGTTGCCTGTGTGGTCTCCTCGCTCTTGCTTTCGTTGGCGGGTTTGGGCTGACAGCCCGCCAGCCACACGATGCCGATAGCCGCTATCAGCGTTGCCGCCAGCAGATGCTTCGTTCCGTTAGCTGCTCTGTGCACTTCGTCTGTTCCTCCAGGATGACCGATTTCTCGCGGAACGGCGCGTTCCGACGTTTAGTATACCCAAATATCATCGATGGCTGGCTCGTTGGGACTGGGGACGGGGCTAACGCACGTATAACATCAGTTCCGCAAACTGCAGGAAGAACCGTTCGCCCAGCTCCACATTCACGGGCACAACCCACGTTCCTGCAGGCGTGTCGGTGGGAAGGCGGAACCTGAACGGCAAGCGAACCTCTTGCCTAGCTGGTACCAACGCGGTCTGTGCGGGTATCTGCGGCAGGTGCCATTCGCGGGGCAATACTGGCACCCCAAGCACGAACCGGCTCCCGTCGGATGGGTTACGCACCACCAGGTCAACTGATACCTCTTCGCCGGGAGCGACCCTCTGCTCGTAAGGGAAACAGTATGCCCAGTTGGGGTCCAGCAGATCGTCCGGCTCGCCCGACGGGGAGAGCGACGCCAGAATGCGCACTTGCTCTTTCAGGCTGGACTCCCACCCCTCCAGAACGTCGACTTCGCAGGCGAAAGGTGCGTCCACATGCGCGTTGCACAGCAGCTCCGGCTGGAGCTCCTTCAGCAGTCTCAGGCAGCGAAAGTAACCCGAGTTATCGTCCAGCAGGTTCCGGTTGAACGGGCAGTAATTGTCCAGTCCGGTGGGTGTGAAGGAGTCCCCACAGAGGAACACGCGCACTGCCTGACCGTCTACCATCAGTCCACTGTGGTAAAGGCTTTGACCGGGGAAGTGGAACGCGGTCAGCAGAAACTCATGCCACTGCCAGCTCTCTCCGTCCTGCACCACCCGGTCAACGGGCACCGGCTTCGGCGATTGGCAGGGAAGACGCCACGCAGCAGGGTTCGTCACCACCTGTGCCACCGACTGCTCTGCGATGACCTCGCACCCGAACCTGTCACGAAACTCGGGTATCCACTCCACGTGGTCATCGTGATAGTGGGTAATCCACAGGGCGTCCACTCGCCGAATGCACCCTTGCGCCAGCCATTGCTCCACCTGCTCGATGACCCTTTCGCTGCCGCAGTCCGCTACCAGCAGGTGACCGCTGTCGCTGAAAAGCATCCAGCTGGTGTCGAGGTGTCGGAGGCAGGAGGGAGTGGGCACATGGCTCAGCATGGGGTTTCGTAAGGGTTCCGAGCGGAACCGGTGAGGAAAATAGTAACGCAGGGCAGAGATGTCCGCCCATCGTTCGTAGAGACTGTTGAGCGCGGCTTCGAGGCGCTCCACCGCCGTCTGGGGGTTGCGGATGACGGCGCCGTGGGACGGCACGAGCACCGTAGCCCCCGCCGACAGGATACGGCGCAGGCTGGCGAGCAAGCTGGGATACGCCCCCATGAATCCATGATAGTCCAGCAGGTTCGGGTCACCTTTCTGCAGGCTGTACAGGTTCAGTATCTGCCCGTCGTCGTATATCAGGTCGCCGCAGAACGCAATGCGCTGTCCGTCGACGTCCACCAGATATGTCATGCTGCCGTCGGTATGTCCCGGTGTGGATAGGGCGGTGATGCGTGCGGGAGACCACTTCAGGGTGTCGCCGTCCACGAAGGTGCGATGCACGGGCACCGGTTCGGTGAGCACGAGCTGCGGCTGAGAATGGTACACGTGCCAGCGGTTCCGATGGTCATGCCAGTAGCCCCGCACGTCCTCGAACAGCGAACGCTCCGCTTCCGGTGCGCCGGTCCATGCGCCTGCGTCCAGCGCACGGTAGGCTCCACACGCCTGATCGCGATGATGATGGGTGAACAGCACGCCATCCACAAAGCGGATGCCACAGCGCTGCAGTTCGTCCATCACCGAGCCGTCGCCGGAGTCGATGAGCAGAGCCTCCTCACCGCGATGGATGACGCCCACGTTCACCGCACCGCGATAGACGAACAGATGGTGGCTCAGGGTGGTCAGTGTTGGTTGAGACATGGTGCGCTTATGTTAACCCATTTGTCGCGGGCTTGTCAAAGGGCGGGGACGGCTGGAATGGCTTACCGTTTCCTGTGCCGTGGGTCCCACAGGTCGCGCAAGCCGTCACCAAGGAAGTTCAGCGCCATCACCGTGAACGACAGCATCAGCGCGGGGTAGACCAGAAGCGTAGGGTGACTGCGCATCAGCTGCCGGGCATCGTCGATCATTCGCCCCCAGGAGGGCAGGGGAGGCTGTGCACCCAGCCCCAGAAAGCTCAGTGCGCTCTCCGCCAGCACGATGCCCGCCGAGTCCACCGTCACCGCGACGATGATGGTGGGCAGGAGGCCGGGCAAGATGTGACGCCACAGGATGCGCCCGTGACCGAGACCGGTGGCGCGCGCCGCCTCCACAAACTCCCGTTCGCGCAGTGCCAGCACCTGCGAACGTACCACCCGCGCCATGCTGGGCCAGCCGGTGAGCGCCAGCGCGATGAAGACGTTGTGAAGACCGGGACCCAGTATCGCCACAATCAATATCGCCAGCAGGATGTCGGGGAAGGCGAACATCATATCGGTGAAGCGCATGATGAGGCTGTCCCAGCGTCCGCGAAAGTAGCCTGCCAGCAAGCCCAGCGTGACCCCTATGAGCACCTCCAGCAGTTCCACCTGCACCACCACTGTGAGGGAGACGCGCGCGCCATACACCAGTCGGCTGAAGACGTCGCGCCCCAATTCGTCGGTGCCCAGCGGGTGACGTATGGACGGCGGCTGAAGGATGGCCGTGGAGTCCTGTGCATCATACCGGTAGGGCGCGATAATGGGCGCCAGCAGAGCCACCACCGTCAGCAGGCTGAGATACACCAGTGCCGCCAGTGCGAGGGGATGCTGTCGCCACTGCGCCCACATCGTCACTCACCCCAGGGGTAGAGGATGACCTTGCCGCAGTTGCCCGTCAGCTGCAGTTCCCAAGCCTCCTGAACACGGTTCAACGGAAACCGGTGCGTGATCATCCTGTCCAGCAGGTGCTTGCTGTGGCGGATGACCTGCATCATCAGCGGTGCATCCGCGAGGTTCCAGTGCCAGATACCGTGCACCAGCAGTCCCTTGCGCAGGAGGTCATCGCTGATGTGCACGGTGAAGTCACCTGCCTCAGCCACAAAGGCAATCTGTCCGCGCCGTCGCACCGCGTCCACCAGCAGGCGTTGTGCCTGTGGGGTGCCGGCACATTCCACCCCTATGTCCACGCCTCTGCCGCCCGTCAGGTCGAACACCTGCTCGAGCACGTCGGGGTCTGTCGGGTCGAGTGCGGCGATCGCGCCCAGCTGCAGTGCGAGCTCTCTTCGGAAGGCCGTGGGCTCGACCACAATCACGCGCGCGCCTCGAAACACGGCGTTGACCACGCCGCTTAACCCCACCGGTCCTGCGCCGGTGATCAGCAAGGTGTCGAACGCGTTCACCGCCAAACGCTGCATCGCGCCGAACGTAGGTCCCAACCCGCAGCACGCCATACTGCCGTGCTCGGTGGAGATGTCGTCGGGCAGGGGGATGAGCAGCCAGTCCTGCTTCAGTACGTAATGCGCGTAGGTGGACGTTCCCGCCACGTTACCCGTCGCCTGCAGCGGATCGAGGTTGTTCAGGCAGTACACGTAGTCGCCGGCGAGGCAGTAACCGCATTTTCCGCAGGGGTACTGTGGCATCACCACCACGCGGTCACCGACCTTGACCCTGCCCGGCTGCGCTACCTCGACGACCTCGCCAGCCGCTTCGTGCCCGAACGTATCCCAGTAGTGTCCGTCCCGATATGCCTTGTACTCGGTGCACATGGGCGCGACGGTGATCTTTACCACCACGAAGTCACCGGCAGCGTGCGGGTCAGGACGCTCTTCCAGTCGCACCTGTCTGGGTGCAGTAACCACCGCTACCTGCATGATTCTTCCCCTCCCGTTCAAGCCTTCCGCCCGAAGCGCACCCTCGGGTCGAGGCGAGTGTAAAGGACGTCCACCACCAGATTGACCACGATGAACAGAAAGGCGAACAACAGCGTCGTCGCCTGTATGACGGGGTAGTCGCGGCGCAGGATGGCTTCGATGGACCTGTAGCCCACTCCGGGCACCGCGAACACCGTCTCGACGATGAATGAACCGGTCAGCAAGTAGCCAAAGGCGTTGCCGACCACCGTCACCACGGGCAGAACCGCGTTGGGCAGGGCGTGCTTCAGGATGACGAGGTGCTCGGGCACGCCTTTGGCGCGGGCAGTGCGGATGTAGTCCTGCTGAAGCACCTCCAGCATGGAAGTGCGCGTGAACCGTGCGATGCTCGCCGAGGGACGGGCCGCCAGCACCAGCACCGGCAGCACCAGATACTCCGGCGCGCCCCATCCGGCAACCGGCAACCATCCCAGCCGTACCGACACGAGCAAAATCAGCAGGGTCGCCAGCACAAAGTTGGGCACCGAAATACCCAGCACCACCCCCGCCATGCTGAGCCTGTCCGGCAGACGATTGTGCCATACTGCCGCCACCACTCCCGCCGGGATGCCCACCACGATAGCCAGCGCAATGGCGAGCACCGCCAGAGTGGCAGTAGCCGGGAAGGACTCCTGAAGGATGTCGCCGACCGGGCGTCGATTGTACAGGGAGATGCCGAAGTCGCCTTTCACTGCGTTCCACACGAAGCGTCCATACTGCACGTGCCACGGCTGGTCCAGTCCCAGCTCGCGACGCACCGCCGCAACCGCCTGTGGGTCGGATCGTTCGCCCAGGATCATGCGGATGGGGTCGCCGGGCGCCAGAAAGCCCATGATGAAGGTGAGGAACGAGATGAGCAGGAGCGTCGGAACCGCCTGCAGGAGACGGCTCAGCACGTATCGCGCCATGCTACAGCCACCCCTTGCGCTTGAAGAGGAGATACTCCGCGACGCCCACGATGACCATCAGCGCGCCTGCGAAGGGATAGCCCGCCCGCCACTGCAGTTCGGGCATGTGTGCGAAGTTCATGCCGTAGATGCCCGCAATCAGCGCGGAGGACATCAGAATGGTGGAGATGACGGTGAGGATGCGCATGACCTCGTTGAGCCGGTTGGAGACCACGGACAGGTGCGCGTCCAGCACACCGGCGATGATGTCTCGGTTCAGGTCGGCGAGCTCGGCGATGCGCAGGGTGTGGTCGTACACATCCTGCAGGTAGGGTACCACCTCCTCGGGTATCAGCTCCATGTCGCGGCGCAGGAGGGCATTCAGGATGTCCCTCAGTGGGGTGATGTGCTGGCGCAGTTCCAGCAGGCGCCGCTTGGCGCGCAGGATGTCGGCAATCTGCACGCTGCTGTTGCCGGCAAAAATGGCGTCTTCGAGGTCGTCCGCCTTCTCCTCCAGCGCGTCGCCCACGGGGAAATACTCGTCCACGATGGCGTCCAGCAGAAGGTGCAGGAGGTGCGCGGGCGTTTTGCCCACCCGTTGCGGCTGAGCCAGCCAGCGCTCCATCCAATGGTTCAGCAGTGGAACCGGCTCGGTGTGCACAGTAACCAGAAACCGCCTGCCGACAAAGCAGGCAACCTCCCGATAGACCTCCCCGCCGTCGGAGGGATAGACCGCGTGTGCGGTCAGGAACAGTACGCCATCGTAGCGCTGAAGGGCGGGGCGTTCGTTGGGGCTGAGGGCGTCTTCCGCCGCCAGCGGGTGAAAGGTGAAGCGCTGGGTGAGCAGGTCTCGGGTAGCGTCGGTGTTGTGGGCGTGGATATCGACCCACAGCATCCCGTCGCTCCGTTCGAAGGCTTGCAGAGCGGCGTGCTCCTCCAGCAGAGTGGGCGCACTGTCGGGATGCCAGAGACCTGCCTGCAGGGTGTAAGCGGTGTCGGAGCGGCTCATGCTGGCTTTCTCGTCACCTCACGAGGAGTTCGCCTTCCACCGCTTTAAAACCTTCAGCGCGTTGCGGTGGGTGATTTTGTCGTACACCTCCTGCGAGATGTCTCCGCTGGCAAGGCGCTCGTTCAGGTATTCCAGATGTGGCATCCGTCCCTCGTCATCGCCGAAGCACACATCGGTTCCGAACAGCAGTTTGTCCGCGAACTCGTTCAGGAAGCGGATGCCGTATTCGGGGTCGCGGGTGAGGGCGTTGTAGCCGCTGTGCGCGGAGATGTCGGCATACACGTTGGGGAAGTCGCGCAACAGCCGCTGAACCATGCCCTCCGTTCGCACCGGTCCGCCAGGGTAACCGCGCATGTCTGCCTCGGTGACGTCCGCGCTGATCTGCGCCCAGAAGCCGGGACCGTGCTCGATGAGAATCGTGCCGGGTGCCTGTTCCAGCAGGCTCAACAGATGCGGCGAGCCGGGTTCGTCGAACAGTCCGTACTGCCCTTCACCGGGTCCGGCGGCGTGTACGGTCACGGGGAAGTCCCACTCGCCGCATTGCTGGAACAGGTTCACCACGCGCGGGTCATCGTAAGGCAGGTAGGCGCTGAGCTCGCCGATGCCCACACAGCCCATCTGCACGAACCGCTCGAAGAGCGACGAGAAGTCAGCTCGGGGGGTGTTGCCAGCCCAGCGCGGGTCGGCGTTGCCGAAAAGGATGATGCGGTCGGGGTAGCGCGCTCCCTCGCGCAGTTGCGTCAGGATGTCGGGCTGGGTCTGGAACAGTCCCGGAAACTGCACCCCTTCCGGTGAGGTGGGCCACGGCAGCAGAACCGCCCTGTCGATGCCCTCGTCGTCGAGCCGGGCGATGAGGTTCTCGAAGGTGACCGGCTCGCGATGCATCGTGCCCGGCGCGCGCAGGTCGCCCACGTGCGTGTGCATATCGATAATCACTCGCTGGGTACCTCCATGCCCAGATGGTGCATGGCAAACGCCAGCACATCCGCTTCCTCTTCGATGATTAGCGAGGTGGGCTTGCCCGCACCGTGACCGACGCGGGTCTGGATGCGTATCAGCACCGGCGCATCGCCTGCCTGCACCTGCTGCAGTCGCGCGGCAAACTTGAACGAGTGCGCGGGCATCACGCGGTCGTCGTGGTCGCCGGTGGTGACCAGCGTCGCCGGGTAGCGCGCGCCCGGTTTGAGGTTGTGGTAGGGTGAATAGGCGTACAGCGCGCGGAACATCTGCGGGTCGTCGCTCGTGCCGTAGTCCTCCTTCCATGCCGAGCCGATGGTGAACAGGTGGTAGCGAAGCATGTCCATCACGCCGACGGCAGGCAAAGCCACGGCAACGAGGTCGGGGCGCTGGCACATCACGGCGCCCACCAGCAATCCGCCGTTCGAGCCGCCCCGAATAGCCAGCTTTCGCGGGGAGGTGTATCGGTGGTCAATCAGGTACTGCGCCGCGGCAATGAAGTCGTCGAAGACGTTCTGCTTGCGCTCCTTCGTGCCCGCCTGATGCCACTCCTCGCCGAACTCGCCGCCCCCGCGCAGGTTCGGCACAGCAAACACGCCGCCGTTTTCCAGCCATACCAGATTGCTCACCGAGAAGTAGGGCGTGAGGGAGATGCTGAAGCCCCCATAGCCGTACAGCAGGGTGGGGTTGTCGCCATTGCGTTTCAGCCCTTTGCGGTGCGTGATGAACATGGGCACGCGCGTGCCGTCCTTGCTTCGGTACCACACCTGCTTCGTCTCGTATTGCGACGGCTCCAACCCCTCCGTCTGTGGCGCGTGGAACACCGTGCGTTCGCCGGTTCGTGCGTCGTAGCGATAGATGGTATATGGATGCACGAAGGAGGTGAAGGCATAGAAAAACTCGTCCTGACTGCGCCTGCCGACGAACGCACTGCAGGTGCCCAGCGTGGGCAGGGGTATCTCGCGCAACAGCTCGCCGTTCAGTTTGTAGACGCACACCCGACTGGCGGCGTTGTGCAGGGTGACCACCGCCATCTGCTTGCCCATCAGCGTGACCGCCTGCAGGGTGTCCTCGCCCTCCGGCAGGATGGTCTTCCAGTGCGCTTTGTCGGGGTGGCGGATGTCGATGGCGATGACCCTGCCGCGCGGCGCGTCGAGGTCGGTGCGGAAGTAAAACAGCGTGCCGTCGTTGCCGAGGAACTGATAGGAGGCTTCCCACCGGTCGATCAGCGGCTGGACGGGCGACTTCAGGTTGGGCTGGGTGGGGCGTTGCAGGTCGATGAAGTAGACCAGGTCTTTCGGTCCGGCTTCCGACACGGCGATGACCGCGTAGCGTCCATCCTCGCTGACCGTCACGGAGAATCGCCATTCGGGCTGGTCGGGGCGCTCCAGTATCAGCAGGTCTTCCGTTTGCGGCGTGCCGAGGCGATGATAGTACACCTTCTGGTTCAGGTTCGGATGCCACATGGGGTTGGCGTCTGCGGGCGGTTCGGGGAAACGGCAGTAGAAGAAGCCTTTGGCGTCCTTTGTCCACGCGATATTGGAGAACTTCACCCACCGCAGGTCATCGGGCAGGTCTTCGCTCGTCTCCACCGAGCGCAGCCGGATGCGCTGCCAGTCCGAGCCAGCCTCCGACAGACCGTACGCCAGCCATCTGCCGTTTTCGGATACGGCGACGCTGGAGACCGATATGGTGCCGTCTGGTGACAGCAGGTTGGGGTCGAGCAGGGCGCGCGGTTTGCCCATCAGGGTTGGTTGCCAGTACAGCACCGCCTGATTCTGCAAGCCGTCGTTCTTGAAGTAGAAGTAGCGCCTGCCGCGTTTGAACGGAATGCCCACCCGCGTATAGTTCCACCGTCGCGTGAGCAGGCGTTGCAGGGGTTCACGGTGCGGCAGGGAGCGCAGGTAGGGCATGGTGAGGGCGTTCTGTGCTTCGATCCACGACTTCGTCTGTTCGGATTCGGTGTCTTCGAGCCAGCGATAGGGGTCGGGCACCGGGGTGCCGTGATAGTCGTCGACCACATCCGAGCGGGGCGAGGGCGGGTATTGTAATGGCTGTGCGACAGACTCCATAACCAGCAGCGCAAGCAGAAGCACAAGACCGAGCTCCAGCAAACCCGCAGGCATCATCTGAAAAGAACCTCTTTCCGTCAGCGTCTATGCCGTTATTATATGCGCTCGATGCGAAATTGTAAACGGCTGTTGAGGGTGGTGGCGCGAGGACCCCTCTCCCATCCTCTCCCCGAGGCGGGGCGAGGGGTTGGTCAGGTGTTTGACCCCTCTCCCATCCTCTCCCCGAGGCGGGGCGAGGTGCTTACTCCCCCTTCCCGCGTCGGGAAGGGGGCTGGGGGGGGGTTAGGTTTGGTCGTTTTCTATCATCCTCGCCGGTGCATGTGAGCCAAGGGCATTAGAGGGTTCTCGGTGACAGGCCAAGGTTTGACCGCCGTCCGTCACGGAGGAGTGCATCCTTTTCTAAACACTAACCACTGAGAACTTGCAACTAACCGGTTTCAATCCCTTATAGGTAGGCTCGTAACATGACTACGGGGAGCTCGAGGTTCCGGCTGTGGAGCGTTTTAATCCCTTATAGGTAGGCTCGTAACGAGCGCCAAAGCGCTCCGACAGACGGTAGTGGAGGAAGTTTCAATCCCTTATAGGTAGGCTCGGAACTCTCATTTTGATGAGTCGTTCCAATCCATTGAAAATGGGTTTCAATCCCTTATAGGTAGGCTCGTAACCGTAGTGAGGATCTCTTACCTTGACAGGCCACACGAGTTTCAATCCCTTATAGGTAGGCTCGTAACTACCAGAACGCGCGACAGGCGCGCGAAACTTGAAAATTGTTTCAATCCCTTATAGGTAGGCTCGTAACTGGGGACGCACACCCCAGCCTCTCGTCGTTCCTGGTGTTTCAATCCCTTATAGGTAGGCTCGTAACGCGTGGCTACGAGACTGGATACCGTGACGGGGCCAGCGTTTCAATCCCTTATAGGTAGGCTCGTAACGACGCAGAAGAGTAATCCACACTACAAAGCAGGACGCGTTTCAATCCCTTATAGGTAGGCTCGTAACCCCCACCACCACCCTCCTGGGAAAATTCCCGTTCTTGTTTCAATCCCTTATAGGTAGGCTCGTAACCAGGGAGAACTCGACCTGTCATCAATTGGAATCCCAGGTTTCAATCCCTTATAGGTAGGCTCGTA
>CAKZNX010000215.1 GCA_937132045.1 uncultured bacterium | reverse complement strand
GCCTGCCCGTGCTGGACGACGTGGGCAGCGGTTGTCTGGTGAACACCGAAAACTTCGGACTGGAGCACGAACCGACCTTGCAGGAGAGCATCGCCGCCGGATGCGACGTGGTGACATGTAGCGGTGACAAGTTGCTGGGAGGTCCGCAGGCGGGCATCATTCTGGGACGCAGAGTGATCGTGCAGGCAGTTCGCAAACACCCCCTCCACCGCGCCCTGCGGGTGGATAAGCTCACCCTCGCCGGGCTGGAAGCCACCTTGCGCCTGTACCTGAACCCGGAGCAGGCACTGCAGGAAATCCCCACCCTGCGCGCGCTGGCAATGACCCGAGAGCAAATCGGTCGCCGGGCGCAGAGGCTGAGACGACGCCTGCAGTCCACCCTGCCCGCCGACCGGTTGACCATCCGGCTGCGAGAGGGAGTGTCGGAAGTGGGCGGAGGAAGCCTTCCCGGACAGCAGCTGCCCACCACGCTGGTGTGTCTGACGCCGTTGCATGGAAGTGTCCAGCAGCTGGCACATGCCCTGCGCTGGAACGAACCCGCCGTGTTCGCCCGAATCGAGCAGGACGAACTGGTGCTGGACCCACGCACTCTGCTGGACGATGAACTGGAGGTTGTGGTGGCGGCAGTATCCCGTGCCGCTGCACAGTGTTGAGAGGAGGGAACCCACATGCATGACGCGGTGAATCGGGTGGTCAACGATACCGTAAGGGCGCTGGTGCGTGTTGCAGCCATGCGCGAGAAGGACGCTGACCGCCACAGCGCACGCGTTGCCGTGCTGGCAGTTGCCACCGGTGAGAAGCTGGGCATGAGCGACGAGGAATTGTTGATACTGCGCCGCGCGGCAGAACTCCACGATATCGGCAAGGTAGCCATCTCGGAGAGCATTCTGGGCAAGCTGGGCAGCCTGACGGACGAGGAGATTCGGGTGATGCGTCAGCACGCCACGCTGGCGCTGGAGATTCTGGGCGCGGTGTCGGCGCTCCAGCCCACTCTGCCGCTCATCAAGCACCACCACGAGCGATGGGACGGCACCGGCTACCCCGATAATCTGGCAGGGGAACAGATACCGCTGGGGGCGCGCATCATCGCCGTGGCGGAGGTTTACGACATCCTCACACACGGCGCCCCCTGGAAAGAGCCGCTACCCATAGAGGAAGCGAAGAAAGAGATCCAGCTCTGTGCGGGCACGCAGTTCGATCCACGGGTGGTGCAGGCGTTCCTGGAAGTGTGTGACTTGATGTGCGATTAGCCCAAGCGCGTTGCCGATTTGCGAATCGTGAGGTTATAATACAGGTAGCGAGTGCCTATTTCGACTATGGATTCAACCGTCCCGGCCAAGAAGTGGCGCGTACTGCAGGTGGTATCCAGTTCGGCAACTTCCGGTGCCGAGCGGCATCTTGTGCTCCTCTCCAAAACCCTTCAGCAACAAGGGCACCACGTACTGAGCGTATGTCCTCCACACAACTGGCTACCGCACGAGCTGCGGCGCGCAGGAGTACTCACTCTGCCGTTACCCATGCACGGCATCGGCTCGCTGGCGACACTGGTACGCCTGATACAGGTGGTGCGTCAACACCGGATCGAGGTTATCCACACGCACCTCACTCGGGCGACCTATCTGGGATTGCTCGTGGGGTTGCTCTCGCGCCGTCCGGTGGTCTCGACGGTACACGTGTTCACTTCCGACCCTGCCTACCGCTGGCTTTCGCGCATGGGCAATCCGCTGATAGCGGTGTCGGAGGCGGTGCGCAGCTGGCTGATTGCTCACGGCGTGTCCGCCAGCGAGATCCAAACCGTGTACCACGCCACCGACTTCATCTCGCTCAACGGCTCTCACGCCGATGCGCCGCGCGAGGTGCGCGAGGAGTTCGGGCTTTCACCCGATAGCAAACTCGTGGGCGTGTTTGCCAAGGTGACACCGATAAAGGGTCAGGACCTGCTAATCGAAGGACTTCCGCAGGTGCTGCGCACTCATCCAGACACCTACGTGCTGTTTGTGGGCAGTATGGACAGCGCCTTTGCCCGACGTGCAGAGCAGAGGGCGAGCGAGCTGGGTGTGTCAAGCCGCGTGCTGTTCGCCGGACTGCGCAACGACGTGGCACGGCTGATGCAGGCAGTGGACGTGGTAGCGTTGCCCTCGCGTGTCGAAACGTTTGGCTTGGCGGTGCTGGAGGCGATGGCGCTAGGTAAGCCGGTGGTCGCCACGCGCGTGGGCGGGCTGCCCGAGCTGGTTCGCGACCGCGAGACAGGCATTCTGGTGGACTTCACGGTGTCATCCCTGGCTCATGGGCTGAACGAGCTATTGACCAGCGCCGAACTGCGTGATCGTCTGGGCGAGACAGCGCGACGCTTTGCCTGCCGTTACCACACACCGGAACGCATGGTGCGCGGTATCGAGTCGGTATACGCCCGCGCTGTCGCCGCGTGAGCATGTTACCCATCCTCATGTACCATAATGTCGGCGAGAAGGGACGGTACCTGAACGTCTCGGTTCAGGGACTGGTGCGACAGTGCCGTCTGCTCAGGATGCTGGGTTTCGAAGCGAGGACCCTATCCGAGCTGGCAGGGCATCTGGAAGCAGGCGAACTTCCGCCGCGAACGGTTGTCTTCACCTTCGACGACGCGCTGATGGGCGTCCATGCACATGCACATCCCGTACTCAGCCGATTTGGGTGGCGTGCCACGGTATTTGTGGTGAGCCAGCGCTTGGGGAGGGACACGGACTGGGCGCCGAAGCATCGGCATCGCGTGATGAGCGAGCATCAGCTGCAGGAGTTGCTCGAGGCTGGCTGGGAAGTGGGGGCGCATACACGCACACATCCATATCTGTCTCGCCTGCGCCCCGAAGACGCCTGGCAGGAGATTGCACTCTGCCGGGAGGAGCTGAGCCGTCTCACAGGCACGGAGGTGACTAGCTTCTGCTACCCCTACGGTGACCTGAACGAACCGATCGTGCGCATGGTCCGGGATGCGGGCTACTGCCTCGCGTGCACCGTTCAAAAGGGGCTGGTGAGTCCGGACACCGACCACTACCTGCTCCCGCGCGTGCATGTCGCCTACAGCGACGGTGCATCGGGTTTGGTGTACCGGTTGTGGCGGGCATGGAGACGCAGCAAACGCGGGATTGCATGATGGAGCGCCAAGAACCTAAAAGACAGGAGCAACGATTGTGAGAAGTGTATGATGGTGGTGAAAAAAAGACTAAACCCATCCCCGACCCCCTCCCCGACACGGGAATGGGGAGAAAGCACCTCTCCCCGCTTCGGGGAGAGGTTGGGAGAAGGGTTTGAAAGGGCATGCCGCAGGGTTTCCTCCAACAGAGCCGGCATCTGCGACCATTCTCGAAACACCCTCAAAATGTATTGACTATTCATGCAGACTGTGCTACAGTAGAAGCGAAGATTGCAGGCAATACCCAACAGCGACTTTCAGCGTCCTGAAAGGGGATGTGAGCTGCCGTGGCATCCTTGTTGTAGATGTCCCCCAAACTCATCTCTGGAAGTCAGGGGTGCGTTTGACCATCCTTGATGATGCAAGTCCATGAATTAAGGGAGGACACAAAATGAAACAGCAGGGCTTTACCCTGATCGAGCTGCTGGTGGTCATCGCGATTATCGCGATTCTGGCAGCGATTCTGTTCCCCGTGTTCGCGCAGGCACGCGAAAAAGCGCGTCAGACCGGGTGCTTGTCCAACACCAAACAGATCGGTCTGGCATGGGCGATGTACGCGCAGGACTACGACGAGCGCACCACCCCCGCCAAAGTCTGCAACCACAACTACAGCGGTCCCAACCCCTTCCCGGGTCGCTATCTCTGCTGGGGCGGAAGGACGGACTACGCCAACAACTGGGACTGCGGCGGTCCGTACGCCAGCTTTGTGGACTTGCTGGTGCCCTACATGAAGAACTACGGCATCCTGCGTTGTACGTCGCGCCCTGACCGCGGTTATTACCCGTATGACTCCAGCGGTAACCCAACGGCGGAGCAGGCTCCGGGTGGCAGCTGGGACAACCTGCGCAACACCTACGCGGTCAACTTTTACGCCGTGGCGACCAACATCATCTGGAATGTGGCCTCGGCGACCAGCTGCTACGCCAACTGGGACGGACGCGGCAGGTCGCTGGCGCAATTTGCTGCCCCAGCCAGCACCATCGCGGTGGTAGAGGCTTTCGGCACCTGCCCCGACATCCGCAACGTGGTGACGAACGTGGACTGCAGCGCGCACAACCGCGGTTCGAACTACGTGTTCGTGGACGGACACGCCAAGTGGATGCGCATCAGCGCAACCCTGAACCCCAACAACTTGTGGGTAGACGAGTCTGACCCGGATGGCAGGGCGTGTGTGGCGAGTGCCTACATGACCCGTCTCCTGGCGAACGAGCGCACGCGCGTGGAGTGCCTTGGGCAGTGAGGTGGGCAACCATGCGGCGTGAAGTCAGTACCGTCGTAGTTATTCTCGCCCTTGCGGCAGTGCTGGTTGCGATCGGTGGGCTGTGGATGGTTCTGCAGAAGCCCCGCATGGACACCGAGGCGGTACGTCGCGAGGTGGAGGAGCAGATGTACCGCGAGGGCGAGCTGGGACACCGCCCGGGCGAGCTGCCGATGCAGGCGACACAGCGTTAAACAATTGCGCTTCTCACACATGAGTCAATCTGCTTCTGCCGGTATGCCCGGACGTGGGCATACCGGACTTTTTTGAACGACAGCAAGGAATAGCGCGGACAGAAGAAGAAGCTCATTTCGTAGGAAGGAGGGATGAGCCATGCGGAGGATTTCAAGACGGCGCTTCCTGCAAGATTCGCTGGCGTTGCTGACGGTAACAGCATTGCCCACGCCCGTCTTTGCGTCGTGGAAGATAGCACAGCAACAGGCGAGCCCAAACGACCGTATCGGTGCAGCAGTCATCGGTTTTAACGGGCAGGGTAAGAGCCATATCCGACAGTTGCTTGCCCAGCCGGACATCGACCTGGTGGCGCTGTGCGACCCGGACGAAGCAGTATGGCCCGCGGGTTTAAAGATTGTAGAAGAGGCTGGCAGACCCAAGCCGAAGACCTACAAGGATATCCGAAAACTGCTGGAAGACAAAGATGTGGACGTTGTGACCATCGCCACACCGAACCACTGGCACGCGCTGGCAGCCATCTGGGCGATGATGGCAGGCAAGGACGTGTACGTGGAGAAGCCGACCAGCCACAACGTATGGGAAGGCAGGCGCACGGTGGAGATTGCACGCCAGCTGGGGCGCATTTGCCAGAGCGGGACGCAGATTCGCTCAGCCGCTGGCATCCGCCAGGCGATACAGTACCTGCACGAAGGCAAGCTGGGAAAAGTGTACCTGGCACGCGGGCTGTGCTACAAACGGAGAGACTCGATAGGCAAGGTGCCCAGTCCGCAAGATCCGCCCGGGACGGTAGACTACGACGTGTGGCTGGGTCCCGCGCCAAAGAAGCCGGTGATACGCCAGCGGTTCCACTATGACTGGCACTGGTTCTGGGACTACGGCAACGGCGACCTGGGCAATCAGGGCGTACACCAGATGGACATCGCTCGGTGGGGATTGAACAAGAACTCCCTGCCCAATAGGGTGCTGGGGCTTGGCGGACGCTTCGGCTACGAGGACGACGGCGAAACCCCCAACACCGAGCTGGTGTTCTGCGACTACGGCGACTGCCAGCTCATCTTCGAGGTGCGCGGGCTGGAAACGCCCGACCTGAAGGGCGCCAAGGTAGGCAATATCTTCTACGGCGAGCAGGGCATCATGGTCATCCCCAGCTACAGCAAAGCCATCGTTTACGACAACGACGGGAATAAGGTGACCGAGTTCGACGCGGGCGGTGACCACATGCGCAACTTCCTGGACGCCGTGCGCAGCCGCAGACACACCGACCTGCACGCCGATATCGAGGAGGGACGCCTCTCCAGCGCACTGTGCCATCTGGGCAACGTGTCGTACCTGCTGGGCGAGCTGGTGCCCTTCAACAGCCATTCCAAAGCCTTCGGCGACAACAAGGAGGCGTACGAGACCTTCGCCCGCTTTGAGGAGCACCTGGCGGCGAACAAGGTGGTGCTGAAGGAAACAAAGTATCGGCTGGGGCGCGAACTGCAGATCGACCCAGCGCGGGAGACCTGCGGCAGCGACTCGCGGGCGAATCGGTTGCTCACCCGCGAGTATCGGAAGCCGTACGTGGTGCCCGAAAAGGTGTAGTGGATGTCAGGGCGCGGATGGCGTTCCCTGTGGCGCTGTTTGCCCACCACCCGATGACGGTGCAGGAGCACCTCCGCCCCCACCTGGTGGTCCCATCCGCTGCGATTTGGGTAGCATGGGACCGGTATAGTAGCCCGGGGGCGGGGGTTCTTCGCGTTGCACGCGGTAACGAAGAATCAGCGCCACGACAACCAGCAGCAGCCCAATGGCAAGCAGAATCCCGACGGTCTTACCACTTGTTCCCTGCATCGCTCCTCACCGTCCAGTAAAGGATAGGCACCCCGCAGAGTGCTCTGCGGGGTGCCTTGAGTTCTACTGCGTGGTAGCTCCCGGCGAACCGGTTCGCTGGCTCTTCGGGAGCATCGGACCTTCGTAGTAGCCTTCTGCCTGCGGCTCCTCCTTCTTTCCGCAAGCCGTGAGACTCAGCCCCATCGTCACCAGCCACAGCAGGCTGAGGATAACGAGGGCTACCCTCTTGACACCACTACGCATCAGATTACTCCATCGAGAAGGTGAAGTAGCGCATGAAGTACACGGTCTGTCCGTTCTCGACGGTGGTCGCCAGGTAGCGCTCGGGATTGCGCTTGATGTTCTTGGCATGACCATCCAGGAAGGTGAAGTTGGCGCCGTCCTGGTGAATCTTCTGCGACTCGCATCCGATGGAGATCACCACGTAGGTCGGTCCCCTGTCCAGCATGGTAATGCCGTCACCGATCAGGACGGTCTCCGCCGGTCGCCGGATCTCGGTCATGTAGCGGGTAAGACCACCGGATGCAGCCGGATAGCACAGGCTACCTGGGAAGTGGTAGTACGGATCCTGCGGAGTGCCAGCGCCGCCGCGGGTCGCCATCTGGAACACGACGCCGTAGTGCGCGAAGACCTGCGTTGGAGGCATGTAGGGGTCAAGCGCACCCGGATAGCAGTCCGACATGTTGGCACCTTCGAGATAGCGCTCCAGGCTCCATGACGGGCATCGATGCAGACCCTGAGGCTGACCACCTACGGTGTAGGTTCTGCCTGCGTCTGGCGGCACAAGCGTGCTCTTGATGTAGGGATGAAGCAAGCCGAACCAGAAACGCTCGTTGAGGGGCTGCCCTGCATATTCACGAATCTTGAACCACGGCACGATGGCTTCGTCATAGTCCTGGGCATACATCAGGATCGCCGTGCCGAACTGCTTCGAGTTGGACAGACACGACGACTTGCGTGCAGCTTCCCGCGCCTGCGAGAAGACGGGGAACAGAATGGCTGCCAGGATCGCGATAATCGCGATAACCACCAGCAGCTCGATCAGTGTGAAAGCATGTCGCCTCATTAGGTATTCGTCCTCCTGACCTAGCATGTGATATATGCCAAACGCTTACCGCGTCCGACATCCAGGAATTTCCGTTCATCAACAGTGCGTCATTGCGTGCAGATGGGAGAAATACCCAGCTACGTCCCCGTAACAGCAAATTACGCTACCACCGTGTAGCAGTGTATTATACTTTACGCCGTGCCAGACGACTTTGTCAATAGGTTTTTGGCTTCTGAAAGAGGTTGTTCGAAGATTTTTTCTCAAAAACATGCCCTCGCCACGCAGATCAACCACGTTAACATCTCTTTACTGTTGCCCAAAAGCGGTTTTTGCCACGCCTGTCGTGCTGACCCTGCCACCTGTGACATGCATCACGACGAAGCCCAGCGGGTGGCGGGTGAAGAGGTCGGGATATGTCGCCAGCAGGCGGTCCTGCTCGTCCTGCGATAGCATGGTCAACCCCCGGAAGTAGTGGTAGCTGTTGCGCTCGACGTGCGGGATACCCAGATTCGCCATCAGCGCGAGGTCCTGCAACAAAGAGATAGGTGGCACAGTGGTCAGGTCCTCCCCGCTGATGAGCACACCCCTTCCCTGACGGCTCAGACTCTCTGCCAGGCAGAGGTTGACGATGCCTTTGAAGACGCCCTTGCAGCTCTTGACGCTACACCCATGGTAGCCGATGTCCAGCGCGGTAGCCAAGCTTCGCAGTTCGGCATCGGACTCATCGATAATCACGGGTGGTTTATCTCTCCAGCGCAGCAACTCCTGATGGGTGCGCTCGCTCAACGCCTCGTCACGGGCGAGAGGTTGCTCAACGAAGAGCAGAGCGCGGCGAAACTCGGTCAAAGCGGCATCGGCGCAGACGTGCTCCCAGAGACTTCGGAACGCCTCGATATCCGGATACATCTCGTTGGCGTCGAGGGTGAAGTAGAACGTTCCGCTGAGCAGGCGCGACAGTGCCCTCAGCCTCTCGTGGTCGGCGTGCGCATCGCCACCCAGCTTGATTTTGAAGTGCGTCAACCCATAGTGCTGGATGCAGTCTTCCAGCGACTGCGGCAAACCGTCGTCGAGGCGCTCATTGGGGGGAATGTCCGCGTCCGTCAGAGGGTCGCTCAAGCCGACAGTGTGCCGCACGATAATTTCGCGAAGAGGCTCTGCAGGAAGGTAGTTGCCCGGTTCGGCACCGCGAAGCGACGGGTGAATCCTGCCCAGATCCAAGCCGAGCATGTTCCGCCTGAGCGCCTGCGCGAAGGACACCCGCTTTGCCCGGCAGAAGGCATCAATCGCTGCCCGCTCGATCAGGCTGACGCCGAACGAAGCAACCAGCGGCGCGATATTCTCCTGATGCGCCCACGCCATCTGCGCCTGATACACTTCCCACCAGAGGTCAAACGGACTCGGCACCTCGCGTAGCTCCTCCGCGAGCTGACAGGCGTGCTGGATAACGCTCAGCAGCAGTTGCACCTCATCTTCGACGGTCAGGGTCGGGTCTTTGACAAACCAGCGTGGTGCAAGGTGGTCGGCGGAGTGTCCTTCCACCTCCTCGCCATCAACCAGCGCTGCGACCTGCAGAATCAGATGTTGCAGTTTCCGTACCGTGGCGATACCGTAACGGAACGGCATGCGCGTGCGCATCGGCAGGAGACGAAACCGTGTATCGCGTACCGAGATGGACATCGGGTGCTACGCTATCTGCTCGTACCGGTTGAGAGGAACTTCGCCCTCGAACGGCAATCCACGGATTGTCGCCTGCACCGACTTCACCAGCATCTCGCCGATGCGATGGTAGCCGAAATAGCCCGTGCCAGCGATGTGCGGCAGGATGATTACGTTGGGCAGGTGGCGCAGAGGATGGTCGGGCAGAAGCGGCTCAGGATCGGTGACGTCCAGCACGGCAGTGAATCGCCCTATCCGTGCCTCCTCCACCAGAGCGTCCGTGTCGATCACCCTACCCCGGCTGGTGTTGACCAGCACACTGCCATCCCTCATCAGGCGCAGATGCTCCGCGCGTATCAGCCCTACCGTCTCGGGTAGCAGCGGGGCGTGCACGCTGACGATGTGCGACTCGCGGAATAGCGTCGGCAGGTCTACCGGCACAATCCGCATCCGGCGAGCGTCGCCCGCGGGCAAGAAAGGGTCGTACACCAGAATGCGCGTTCGGAACGGTCGCAGGAGGCGGATGACCTCCCGCGCCACGCTGCTGCACGACACCAGCCCGACGGTCGCTCCCAGCAGATACTGTCCGTTCAGGGGAATGGCAGGGTCTCGCCACACACCGCGCTCGCGATACGCCAGTGCGTGGTCCACCCACCGGCGCACTCCCATGATCATCATGCCAACGGTGGCTTCCGCCACGTTAAGCGCAATGGCGCCATTACCGCTGAAGACTCGAATGCCGCGCGGTATCAGGTGCTCACGCACCACCTCCTCGGAGAGCATAAACTTTACCGACCCGGCAGCGTGCGCAATCAGTCTCAACCGCGTGGCAGCCCGCAACACATCATCCGTCAGGCGAGGGCTTCCCCATGCCGTCACCAGCACCTCGACCTCGCCGATTCGTTCCGCCAGCTGTTCGGAGGTGCACGGCACATCCGGCGCCCATTCCACCACTTGCACCAGCCGGTTCAGTCTCTCCCACCATCCGGGAGTGAACGCCAGCTCGGTGTGGCTGGGTGAGGGCAGATACAACAATCTCAGTCTTTCGGGCATGTTTACCTCCGTCGCGTCGTACCCGATTTTTGACGTCCGCCTGTGAATCCCTCTGCGCGCCCCATGTATCTAACCCACTGGAAAGATAGTCAAGCAAATCGGTTGAATAGACCGATATCGGTGAATACTCCGCATGGTGAAAGACATGAAACAGGCGATACCGATCGTGATGACCATCACCGTGCTGGCGGTGATAGCGGCAGTTTCGGCGCTCGCCCCCAAAGACGAGCCGCCTTCCCCACTTACCCAGGTGAAGGAACAATACACGAGGAAACAGACCGCTTCGGTAGACCATAGCAAGTTTCCACAGCTTCAGCGAAACTTCACCAGACCGCAGGAGGTCACCGAAGCCTGCATCGGGTGCCACAACGGACGGCACGTGGAGGTGATGCAGACGGCGCACTGGCGGTGGGAGCGCGAAGAGTATGTGCCCGGACGTGGGGTGATGTATCTCGGCAAGCGCAACTCGGTGAACAACTTCTGCCTGGCGACCTCCGGCAACGAGCAGAGATGTGCCAAGTGCCATGTGGGCTACGGGATGACCTCCGTGCAGACTTTCGATTTCAACGACCCACGCAACGTGGACTGCCTCGTGTGCCACGACCGCTCGGCAACCTACGTCAAAGCATCCGACATGGCGGGCTACCCCGACCCGAAGGTGAACCTGAACCGTGCGGCGCAGAGCGTGGGTAGGCCCACCCGCGACAACTGTGGTACCTGCCACTTTTTCGGAGGTGGAGGCAACAACGTCAAGCACGGCGACATGGATATGGCGCTGTCCGAGCCGACGCGCGAGCTGGACGTGCACATGGCGGTGGATGGCGCGAACATGCAGTGCGTGGACTGCCACACCGCCGAGAAGCACAACATTCGCGGGCAGGTGTACTCGGTGTCGTCGATGAATCGCAATCGCGTGACCTGCGAGGGATGTCACACCACCACGCCCCACCGCGATGATTTGCTGAACGAGCACACGCTGAAGGTCGCGTGTCAAACCTGCCATATCCCCACCTATGCTAAAGCAGGCGCCACGGTGGTGCGCTGGGACTGGAGCACCTTTGGCAGGCTGCGCGACGGCAAACCTTACGAGGAGCGCGACGCTGACGGGAACCTCGCCTACAAGTCAATCATGGGTAGCTTCGAATGGGGCAAGAATCTGAAACCGGACTATGTGTGGTTTAATGGCACGGCAGACCACTACATGTCGGGTGACCGCGCGCCCAAAGACGCCCAGCCGATTCTGCTGAACCGCTTTTACGGCTCGTATGACGACCCCGACGCGAGGATCGTGCCGGTCAAGATCATGCGCACCCGACAGTTCTACGACCCGGTGAACCAGATGCTCGCTCTGCCGCTTCTGTTTGCTACGGAGCGCGGTAAGGGCGCGCTCTGGCAGGACTTCAACCCCGTGCGGGCAGCAGAAGTGGGCATGAAGGAACGCGGACTGCCATTCAGCGGGCAGATCGACTTCGCCGAGACGGTGATGTACTGGAACCTCAACCACATGGTCGCGCCGAAGGAACAGGCGCTGTCTTGCACCGAATGCCACACGCGCAACGGCAGTCGTATCGCCAATCTGCGCGACTTCTACCTGCCCGGGCGTGACCACTCGCCAGCGCTGGATGGCGCGGGGAAGCTCTTGATTGCCCTCACCCTGCTGGGCGTGCTGACGCATGGGGGGCTTCGTGTGGCATCGGGCATTCTCCGCAGGCGAAATGGAGGAGACGGAGCATGAAGCGCATCAAACTCTACAGCGGCTTCGAGAGGTTCTGGCACTGGACGCAGGCGGTGCTGATCCTGTTCCTGGCGTTCACAGGCTTCGAGATACACGGCTCGTACACCTTTTTCGGTTTTCGCGAGGCGGTACGCTACCACAACATCGCGGCGTATCTGCTAATCGCGCTGACGGTGTTTGCCATCTTCTGGCACTTCACCACCGGCGAGTGGAGGCAGTACGTCCCGACGCTGAGGAACATCCGGGCGCAGCTGGAGTTCTACGTGTTCGGCATCTTTCGCAATGCGCCGCACCCTACCCAAAAGACGGCACTGAACAAGCTGAACCCTCTGCAGCGTATCACCTACTTCGGGCTGAAGGTGTTCCTCTTTCCACTGCTGGTGGCGTCGGGCTTGCTCTATGTGTTCTACCGGTATCCGTCGCGCTACGGCATCGAGGCGATTAACATCGAATCGCTTCGGTTCATTGCGCTGGCGCACACTCTGGGCGCGTTCCTGATGGTCGCGTTCCTCATTGTGCACCTGTATATGATCAGCACCGGCGAGACGGCGCTGTCGAACCTGCGCGCGATGATCACAGGCTACGAAGAGGTCGAGCAATCCACCACAACGAGCACTCTGGAGGGACAGCAGACATGAACGAACAGCGATATCAGAATCCGTACATGGCGGGCGTGTTGCTGGGATTGCTGCTCTTGGTGACCATCTACATCACCGGTCGCGGACTGGGCGCCAGCGGAGCCATCAAGAGCGTGACCGTTGCCGGGGTCTCCGCTGTTGCACCACAGCACGCCCAATCTGCACAGTTCTATAGCGAGTATCTGAAGGAACACGCGGACGGCGGACCGCTGAAGAACTGGCTGGTATTCGAGGTGGTCGGGGTGCTGATCGGGGCGTTCCTGTCGGGGCTGGTAGCGGGGCGCCTGAAGCTGGTGACGGAGCGAGGTCCGCGCGTCACCTCCCGAACGCGCCTGGTCGCGGCGTTCCTGGGGGGCATCCTGTGGGGTATCGGTTCGCAGCTGGGCCGGGGTTGCACCAGCGGTGCAGCGCTCAGCGGCATGGCGGTGATGTCCACAGGGGGTATCCTGACCATGCTGGCTATCTTCGCGGGGGCGTATGCCTTCGCCTACTTCTTCCGCAAACTGTGGACAGGAGGGGTACACGATGGGACCTCTGGTGCCTGACCTTATCAGCGAGAACCTGAACTACATCCTCGCGCTGTTCATCGGCATCGCGTTCGGGGCGATTCTGGAAAGCGCCGGTTTTTCGTCCTCGCGCAGGCTGGTGGGGCTGTTCTACGGCTACGACTTCACCGTTCTGCGCGTCTTCTTCACCGCGAGTATCGTGGCAATGGTCGGGGTGATGACGCTGGAGCGTCTCGGCTTGCTGGATATGAATCTGGTGTATGTGAACCCCACATTCGTGTGGTCTGCCATTGTGGGCGGACTGCTGATGGGGCTGGGGTTCGTGCTTGGCGGCTACTGCCCTGGCACCAGCTTCTGCGCGGCGGCTATTGGCAAGCTGGATGCACTTGCCCTCATCGGCGGGGCGCTGGTGGGCGTGTTGCTGTTTGCAGAGGGGTATCCACTTCTGGAGGCGCTTCACAAAGCGAAGCATGTCGGCAGTCCTCGCATCACGGAGACGCTGGGCGTCGCCCCGAGCCTGTTTGCCGTGGCGATGCTGCTGTTCGCTCTGGTGGCTTTCGGCGTCGCCTCGCTGGTGGAGCGGAAGGTGAACCGCACTCCCGCGCCGACCCGCCTATGGACGCCTGCAGGCGCGACGGTGCTGGCAGGGGCAGTGGTGCTGGCGTTGTCCGCCTTCTCCTATCGCGACCGCAAGGCTGACCTGCTGAACCTCGCAGGCGACGAGCGCGTGGTGCGCTCTTATCCTGTGGCAGTGATGAGGCTGGACGAGTTTGCCTTCCGCCTGATGGACACTGAAGACAACCGCATTCAGGTGGTGGACTTCCGCCCCGAAGCCGACGTCGCGCGGGAGCGCCTGCCGAAGTCGGTGGCATTCACAGTAGATAACCTGTTCGAGCAGGAGCCATCGCGCCTGTTGCGCACGCGAGGCAAGATCAACGTTTTCGTCGCTGAGGATGAATTGAAGGCGCGGCGCATGGCTGTGATTGCCAGCGAGCTGGGCGTTCCGCGGGTGATGGTACTGGAGGGAGGCTGGCAGGGTTTGCGCAAGCAGGTGCTGGAATTCACCCCATCGCGCCCCCCACGGAATTTGGAGGAGGAGTTCACCTACCGTTTCCGCCAGCGCGCCCAGCAGGTGATACCCGCGCTGATTCGGCAGAACAAAGCCTCGGCGCCGGTGAAGAAAGAAAAGAAGCGCGTGCTGGGAGGCTGTTAAGGTTCTTGATTTTTTGCGCATCGCGCTGTATAATGTATGGTGTTCGCGCGCGCCCGTAGCTCAGTGGATAGAGCGTGAGGTTGCGGACCTCAAGGTCGGGGGTTCAAGTCCCTCCGGGCGCGCCATTTTTTTTCACCTCATCCCCTGCACGCCTTCCAGTCTCAGCCACCGTTGACAACCCCTCTTTGCGCGTGTTACAGTGAAGCCGGTATTTTCACCGGCATACCCCGGCGCGTGGAGGAGCAATCAACCATGACCAGAAGGTTCAGGGTGCTAGCAGGAGCTGTGGTGCTGATATGCGTGGCGCTGAACGGTTGCGGAGGGGGAGGAGGAACAGCCGCCCCGCCAAGCCAGTTCATCGTTCTGACCAACGGCAAGGTGCAGGTGGAACAGGGAGCAGACCTGCTGATTGTTCGGGCAAACCTGTCGCAGCTGCCCGGCGTGAGCTTCGACGCGGACGAAGTGCAGGTGGAACTGTATGCAGGCGACGGCTTCGCCAATCCCCGAACGGACACGCCATCCTCAAGCAACTTCCTGCGCACCTTCCGCGTGAGCCGTGACGGTACGCTTCTGGATGAGCTGCGCCTGCCGGAGGGACGCTACACCGCCCTCGCCAGAAACATCCGTGTGGTGCAGGCTGGTAAGGAGTTCCGGAGCGCTCTGACCGCCTTCGTGTTCGACGTGTTCGCCCTTGGAGGGACACTGCGCACTACCCTGCCCCTGAAGTTCGAGGCGAAGTTTCCCGCCATCGGCTCGGTGATTGAGAACTCGTATGTGGCATTTCTCACCGATGAGGCTGCGGTGAATGGCGCGTCGCGCCTGTTTGTGCAGCACGCGAACGGCACTGTAGACATGACGCGCGACTTTGTCGGTCAAACGGAGGCAGGCAGACCGGTTTCCGCGGTGAGCTTTGAGGCTCTCCCGGGCGGTCCCGCGCTGGGCAACGTGGAACGACTGATACTGAAGGCGTTCTGGCGATGAAGCGGCTCTGCATTGGCACAGCGCTATCGCTCGGGACGCTGATGTGGGTAGCCCTATTTCCTGCCCTTGCGTATGCGCAATCGGTAGAACTCTCTTCCCCTGCGCCTGTTCAGGTGAGCACCGGCTGGCGCGTCGCCGAGGTGGAAGGACGCCTGCTATGGGTGTCGGAGCAGAAGGTGTCGCTTCGGGCGGATGCGCGCACGCGGGCACAGCTGGGCTGGCAGAAGCTGGTGGCGAAAGGGAAGGTGCGCACCAATCGTTTCTCCACGTCTGCCCGCTGGTTCGAG
>CAKZNX010000214.1 GCA_937132045.1 uncultured bacterium | reverse complement strand
GAAGACTCAGGGTACGACCGGTGGCGGCAGCAACGGTGGTGGCTTCCGACACCTGCTTTGCCGCGATACTGGTGGAGTATGGAACCGTCCATTTGCGCCATGAAAACATAAGGCTGACCTCGGAAAGCGCTCAGTCTTGTTCTCGGCAATTCTTAATCGTTTAATTGGAGGTGCGACGTTGTATCTCCTGCCTTCTCAGTAACCAGGGCTGTTCTTCCGATAATAACGCAGGTAGATGTCTGTGCCCCACCAACTATCTATGGCTTGGGATTGGCGGAGGTATCCTGCATGTCAGCGAAGACCGTATCCACCACTTCCGTGGACGGTAGCTTCTGGGTGCACTTCAACGAGGACAGAACACAGGCAATACTGGTGGTAGCGCCGCCTCAGGGAGACGGCAACCCGGTGCATGTGGCTGATGTGGTGCAGGCGTTGGAGCAAATGGGCGTCGCCTACGGCATCGATGAAAACGCCATTCGCGAAACCATTCGCCGCGCTACCGATATGGCGACCAAGGTGCAGGCAGTTGTGGCGCAGGGAGCACTGCCTGTTCACGGAACCGACGCCAAAGTGAACTATCGTCTGCCAGAGGAGGCGGTTACCCGTCCCCTGTCCCTGCTCCCCGACGGCAGTATCGATTACCTGCAGCTGGACCCGGCGCGCTACATTCAGGCGGGGCAGCTCATCGCCACGGTGGTGCCTGCCAACCACGGACGCCCGGGACGAACGCTCACTTTCCCCCCGCAAACCGTGCCCCAGCGCCCGGGAAAGGATGCCAACCTCCGCGCGGGAGAGGGCGTGCTGGCTTCCGATGACAATCTGCAGTTCACCGCGGAGGTCTCTGGATACGTCTACCTCAGTGGCGATAAGCTGTGTGTTCTGCCAGCCCAGCCGCTCAGCGGCGACCTTCAGAGCACCCAGGAGTTTACTCAGACGCTGGTGCTGAGTGGCAACCTTTTGCCGGGCGCGCAGGTGCGCGTACAGGGCGACGCGGCTGTCGGCGGACGGTGTGAGGGAGCCACGATAAACGTGCGGGGAAACTGCTACCTGCAGGCAGGAGCTCAGCGTTCAGAGATTGCGGCGGGCGGTAACGTGCTGTTGACGGCAAGTGTGGTCGGTTGCACCATCAACACGCGGCGGCAGGTGATCGCTCTGTCGGCGGAGGCAGCCATCGTCGGCGGGCGCGCAGTGGCATTTGAAGGCATCGAGGCGTATAATATTGGTACACCCGACTGGACGCCGACGGAAGTGGTCGCTGGCGTGGACACTCTGGGCGACGAACGGCTGTTCGAGATTGCAGAGGAGATACGCCAGTGCGAGGCAAACATACTGAAGATCAATGCTGCCCTGAAGCCGTTTGTATCGGTCACTTCGGAGGCTACCTCGCCTGAAAAGAAGGAGACCATCCATCAGCTGATGACGCATCGTCGTCGTCTGGAGGCGCGGCTGAAAGACCTGCAGCACGAGAAGCGCACCATCACGATACAGGTCAATGCCCCTACCCGGGCGGAAGTGGTGGTGCATGGCGTGGTCTACCCGGGAGTGAAAGTGACCATCGGCAAACACAGCTACCTGGTGGAAACCGAGATGCAGACAGTTCGCTTCCTCGTGGCCCGGGGCGAGTCGCGGGTGCAGGTAAGACCCTTGAACAAGCCTTAGGAGAAGGAGCATGAACGACATGCGTATGAATCGCCTGGTTCGCACCAGCAGCTCGGAGATTTACCTGATCTGGCGCAACGACGAGCGGGTGGGACAGGTGGATATCCACTATGCCTCGGGCACTATCTATGCCACCCTGCTGCTGGAGGGCGATTTCAGCTCCGAACAGGAAGAAGACCTCGTCGCCATGATCGACGAGGACATCGTGTCGAGCTACATGCCGCGCTTCGAGCGCGATGATTTCGTCGTTCACGTCTTTCGGGCGGAGGAGATACGACGCTACACCGACCCGAGCATGGACCTCGACGACATTCAGGACTTCGACTTCGGGGACGAAGACGAGGACGAGAACAACTAGACGCCCTCGTCAGAGAGGGCAGCCTTTTGCGCTCGCTCCACCCACTTGCCTCGTCGGTTGCGCTGGAGGAAATCGCGTACCTTTGCCGCACGTTGCGTCTCTCCGAGCGACTGGTACGTGCGCATCAGCAGATAGTGCACCTCACCGTCCCAGTCGAAACCGCGATTGCCGAAGCGTGTAAACGGCTCCAGTGCCACCCGCGCCGCCTGCCAGAGGTGCTTCTGCACAGCCGTGCGCCCCAGCTGTTTCAGGCGGTTATACGATTGCCGAACGTGCGCCATCATCACCTGAACCAGCACAAACACCACCAGAAAGTTTAGCAGGAGAAAGCTCCACTGTCCCAGCCGAAACAGCGCCCCCAGCAAGGTCATCACCACCGGCGCGATCAGCATCAGGATGGTAATCCACAGGGTGTATCGCCACCAGATGACGCGCAGTTCCTGTCGTGCCTGCTCGATGATTGCCTGCTCCGTGGTGGGTTTGCGGATGTTTGCCTCTTTCGTCGCCTTCGAACCCCTTCGCATCTCCTCTCCTCGTTCCGCTACACCAGTTTCTCTCTACGCAACAGCGTGATGAAAAAGGGCGCACCCAGCAAAGCGGTAATCACCCCCACCGGTATCTCGGCGGGACGGGCAATACTTCGCGCCAGCGTGTCTGCCCACACCATCAGGATCGCCCCCAAGAACGCAGCGCTGAGAAACAGCTGCCGGTGGTCTGCCCCGAACAGCCGCCGCGCGATATGCGGCACCACCAGCCCCACAAAGCCAATGATACCGCTAACCGAGACCGCGGCGGCTGTGCTGAAAGCTGCCAGCACGATTGCCCATCGCTTCAGCCGTTCCACGTCAAAGCCCAGATGCGCCGCGCTCTCCTCGCCCAGCGCAAAGGCGTTCAGCCCGTAAGCCATCGCCCTCAACCCCGCGACACCCATCAGCGCAAACGGCACCAGCAGACGTACGCGCGTCCACTCGGCGTCGGCGAAACTGCCCATCAGCCAGAACAGCACGCGCCCCACATCCGCCCCTGCCAGCGTGAGCATCAACGTCACACCCGACCACATGAACGATCCCACCACAATACCCGCCAGCAGGAAAACGGATACCTGCAGCACGCCGCCGCGCCGCGCTACCGTCAGCACCACTGCCGTCGCCGCGATGGCACACACGAACGCCGCCATCGGCACGCCGAAGCCGTGCCATTTTGCCTCCCATCCTGCCAGCACCGCCGCCGACGCACCCATTGCCGCCCCGGAGGAGACGCCGATAGTGTAGGGGTCTGCCAGATCGTTGCGCAGAAGCCCCTGCAGAATGACGCCCGACACACTCAGCAGCATCCCCACCAGCGCCGCCATCGTCATGCGAGGCAGACGCAGTTCCCACACTATCACACTCACACTGTCGCCCGAGGAAACGCCTTGCTGGAGGATGTGCCACACGCGCTGCGGTGTTAGCACCTCGCTGCCGAGGCACAGCGCTGCTACCGCTGTCACCACCGCAAGCACAGGAAGGATAACCGCAACCACCCAGCGATGCCTGCGCAGACCCATCGGCTCATCTCCGCTGCGCCGAGGCGATGATGGTGACAAGCTGCTCCAGCCCCTTCAGCAGGCGCGGCGTAGGGCGCACGAACCAGTTGGAGTCCACACTGTATACCCGATTTGCCTGCACCGCCTTCAGACGGCTCAGCACGGGATGCTCGCGCAGGGGCGTAAGGCGGTCCTCCGGCACGGTGGTGATGACGATGTCGGGGTTGCGGGTGATGACTGCCTCCGCAGAAAGGGGATAGTAGTTTTCGCCGCCGTCTGCCGCCACGTTGCGCCCACCTGCCATGCGGATCATGTCGTCTACAAACAGCTTACGCCCCGCCACCCACATCGGCAGAGGCTCCACGTTCAGCGTGAACAGCACGCCAGGTCTGGCAGAACCGGCTGCACGTGCGCGCGCCTCGCGTTCCGCCTGCTGAAACTGTTTCACGATCGGCTCTGCCCGCTTTTCATTGCCCGTTGCCGCACCCAGCAGCTGGATGACTTTTGCCACGTCCGCCCAGTTCTGGGGAGCGACCACCAGCAGGGGCAGTTTCAGACGCTCCAGCGTGGGAAGGAACCGACGGTTCAACACACCATCCGCCATCACCAGGTCGGGGCGCAGGGCAACCACCGCCTCCACGTTTGTGCGCATATCGCCCACTTTGGGCAGGCGCCTGGCCTCGGGCGGATAGTCACAGTAGCTGGTAACACCTACCACCTGCTTGCCTGCACCAATCGCGAACAACACTTCCGTACTGCCTGGCGTCAGGGACACGATACGCTGAGGACGCCTGGTCAGCACCAGTGTCTTACCACGAAAGTCAGTAATGCGTCGTGGAAAGCCCGGGTCTGGCATATCACCTCTCTCCTGCGGTTCAGCCGACTCAGATTATACAGGCTGTAGCGCCCGACTGTCGAGCCGAAGAAGCGCAACAGGAGCGGTGGCACCACCGCCCCTGTCTATGTGAACCCGCCGACGGGTAAACTGTGTGTTCCATGCCGTTATCGCTGTGGCCTCATGTGGGGCTCCAGGGGTAATGAATCTTGCGGTAAATTGGACTTTCCGCCCATTGAAACGCCGACGACGAGGCCTCTGGCTTTGCCCAGTCCAGCGCGTTTTGTGGCAACCCGTGTGCCGGACAACTGAACACCGAGGGATTGTTCACGTAAGGGTACAGCATCATGTTCCAGCAGGAAACAGGCTTATCCTCGACCCAGAAGGCGTCTGCGATGGAGGTATAGTGATTGTCCTGCAGGTACGGAAGGGCAGGAGCCAGCTGGTGCATATCGGACATGCAAGGACCGGTCTGCAGGGTTCCTTTGAGCGTTGAGGTAACCACAGGAAACGGCAAAGCCACCAGCACGCCGATGATGCCTGTTGTTACCAGCAGATCTGTCAGCGTGTAGGCATTACACCTCTTCATCGCTATACCTCCACGCACACCCGCCAACGTTACTCAATCGGCGCCGGTATACCTCCCGGGGGATTGGGGGCGGGCGGTTTGGCGGTTTTCACCCCTTCGGGAGCGGTCGCACGCCAGAAGAGGACGGCTACCGCAACCAGAATCACCACCACTACCACCACTGCCACAATGGGATTGACCTCTTTTTTCATCGAGTCCTCCTCATCTCAACTCTTGCGCTGATAAGGTTGACTGCCAGGGCTCTGCCCTGGCAGTGCCGCTCTCAAGCCCTACTGCTGAGGGCTCATGTCCGCGCTCCACGGATAGTAAATCATCCGATAGAACGGGTGGTTGCTCTCACCCGGACCACGCTGACGCGGGGTCTTGGTGATATCCATCAGGTTCTGCAGAAACTGCTTGGTGTAGTACTTCACATGCCCGTCCATGTGCACGCAGTTCATGCCGTCGTTGTGGCGGAAAGCGAGTCGCAGTCCCTCAGGACCGCCATCGGGCTGACCACTGCCGTATACCCACCAGGCGTTGTCACCCCAACCGGATCCGTCGTTTGCCTTAACCTCATAGAAGGCGATACGTTCAGAGGGAAAGCGCAGGGTTTCGGTGTTCCACGTACCGTCAGCAGTGACTGTACACTGCACGACACCATAGACACTGATGCCGTAGGACTTGCCTCGGTACTCCAGCCAGGGATCGTAGTTCTGCGTGCGGTCCCAATCGAGAGCGTTGGATGGCAGTCCATGGCTGGGGCACTTGAAGACACCCTTGTTCTTCACGTACGGGTACAGCATTCCGTTCCAGCAGTAGCCAAAGCGGTCGAAGGTCCAGAACGTGTCGCGCATGGACGTGTAGTCGTAGTCCTGCAGATACATCATCATGGCGAGCCCGATCTGCTTCATGTTGGACAGACACGAAGCCTGCCGAGCCTTCTCGCGAGCCTGCGCGAAGACCGGGAAGAGAATGGCTGCCAGAATCGCGATAATCGCGATAACCACCAGCAGCTCAATCAGTGTAAAACCGCGTCGAGATTTCACTGTGAGTCCCTCCTTATGGTGTTGGAATGGTTGGATGTGCCTGAAATGATGGTGGCGCGCACGATTCGCGAAGCACCACCTGTGCCGGTATCTCCACTCTCTGCGGAACCGGCTTGCCTTCCATCATGTCCATCAGCAAGCGCACCCCTGTTTGAGCCAGCTGCTCCAGGTCCACCCGCACCGACGAGAGGGGCGGCTGCATGGTGGTGCAGAAAGGCTCGTCATCGAACCCGACGAGCGAAAGGTCTTCTGGCACCCGGATGTTCTTCTCCGTGATCGCGGGGTAGGCGAACGCCAAAAGGATGTCCGACGCGCCCACGATCGCCGTCAGGGGTGGACGTACTTCCAGCAGCCGCCGCAGTGCCTCCGGAACCGTCGGGCGAGGCTGTCCATGTTGCATCACCCAGTTGGCTTCGGGAGTGATGCCCGCTTCCTGCAAAGCCTCCATGTAGCCCTCAAAACGCTGGGCGTAATGGGGCATGTAGTGCCCGGTAAAGAAGCCGATGCGCCGATGCCCCAGGCGAATCAGCTCGCGCACTGCCTGCTTTGTGCCGTCGCGGTTCGCCTGCACCACACGGGGAACAGGCACATCCGGCTCGGCATCGACCACCACCACCGGATAACCGCGTCTCTGCATCCATAGCAGTCCCTCTTCGTGCAGCGGACCGAAGACCAGCGCCGCCCCGAAGCGGTGATGGCGCTCCCACTCCTGCAGGTAGCTGGCAGACACGCCCCTTTCGGGGAAATGCAGCAGAAGGCTTCCCCACAGGTGTCGGGCGCACTCCTCCGCCGCCGCGTGCAACATGCGCATCTCTCCCACCGAGTAGGAGGGGCGCGCACCCGGTATCTGCCACGTGTAGATCAGCGCCACCAGCTGCTGGCGCACAAGCGCTTTGGGAGGAGTGGTAGAGATGACGGTGCCACGTCGCGTCCGTTCCACCATGCCCCGCTGAGCCAGCAGAGCCAGCGCACGCTCGGCGGTCTGGTAACTGATACCGTAGTGCCTCGCGATGGCGCGCGCGGACCACAGCGGCGTGCCCGGCGTCAACTGTCCGGCGTTTACCGCCGCTTCCACCTGCTCTACGATTTGCACGTAGAGCGGTGTGCGCAGATGCGGGTTCAGGTGTAGCGGTATCATGCTTTCAGTCCTTTGCTATGACTGCTATGACTGCCTCATTGCTTTAACTATATCGTACCTTCTGCGATTTGTCAAGGGCTTTTTGCCCTGTTTTGTACGGGCTTTGCTGACGCGGCGTGGAACCGGGTGAAGAAACATGCGTTCACCTCTAATATTGAGCTAATAAGACAGCTTATAACGACTTATAGTCATTTTGCTATTGTCTATGATTTGCGCTCACGCGATAGATCCCGTAGGTTTCGGAAAGCACCAGTTTCGTATATTGCGCCACCGATCGGGTTTTTCACCAGTCAACTGCTTTGTGCTATGATTGTGATAGAGACTCCGCGCATGGTGCTATGATGAAGGTTTCCGATATGGGTACAAGTTTCTCTCAATTCACCACGAAAAACATATGAGGGTGTTTGGAAAAGGCTCGCAAGTCGCCCTGTTGTCCACACAAAAGCAGTATCAGCCCTTTCAAACCCCTCTCCCGACCTCTCCCTGACGCGGGGAGAGGCACAGGCGTGCAATCACATCCGCCTCGTTGCGACGAGCGAAGCGACGAACCAATCCCCCACGCATAACCTAACCCGCAGGGGATTGCTTCGCCTGCCTGAGGGCAGGCTCGCAATGACACAGTTCTCTGGAGGGCAAGGCTCCTGCCGAGCCGTTCCTGTTTCGTGTGTGGCTGGTCCTATCGGCTCACCGGGAGGTTCGCCCTCCATAACCTTCCGCCTCGTTGCGACGAGCGAAGCCACGAAGCAATCCCCCTCGCTTCCCGTGTCATGGCGAGGAGCGAAGCGACGAAGCAATCCCCCTCGCTCCCCGTGTCATTGCGAGGAGCGAAGCGACGAAGCAATCCCCC
>CAKZNX010000213.1 GCA_937132045.1 uncultured bacterium | reverse complement strand
CGCGCCTGTGCGAAAACGGGAAAAAGGATCGCCGCCAGTATCGCGATAATCGCGATAACCACCAGCAGCTCAATCAGCGTGAAAGCGTTGCGTTTCACTTTCCACCCTCCTTTGAGTAATGTTGTTGTCCTCGTGTGGCTTCACCGCATACAACAATCGTGGTCGTCAGACTGTGTTTTAAACTTATTTTGTAACCACTACCACCTCCTCACACTGGAGAGTTCAGTTGTACGAGATTATAAACGATGCTTTCGCGAGCTGTCAAGGGGTCTGCGCAGTTTTTCAAGGAAACTTTTCGTAGCTAAAGCCAATTCGCGTTCCGCTAGACCGGCAGGGTCGCCCACTGCGCTTGCAACCTGGCGCCGGATGTGGTGTATCATATAGAGGTGCATCAGGAGGTTCAGAATGCCCATCATCGAGGTTGACAGGCTCTCCAAAACCTACGTGACCCATAAGCGCGAGCAGGGTGCGCTGGGCGCTCTGCGCAGTCTTATCACGCGGCAGAAGGTCGAGGTTCACGCGGTGCAGGAGGTATCCTTCACCATCGACGAGGGCGAGCTGGTGGGGTTTCTGGGACCAAATGGCGCCGGAAAGACCACCACGCTGAAGATGCTATCCGGTATCCTCTATCCCACCTCGGGAAGAGCCACTGTGATGGGCTATATCCCTTGGGAGCGCAAGCCTGCCTTCCAGCGGCAGATGTGCATCGTGATGGGGCAGAAAATGCAGTTGTGGTGGGATTTGCCCGCCAACGAGAGCTTCATCCTGCTGAAGGAGCTGTATGAAGTGGACGACCGCACCTTCGAACGGCGCGTGCATGAGCTGGCGGAAATGCTCGACATCAAAAAGCTCCTCAACACGCAGGTAAGGCGCATGAGTCTGGGTGAACGCATGAAGTGCGAGCTGCTGGCAGCTTTGCTTCACGCCCCAAAGGTGGTGTTTCTCGACGAGCCGACCATCGGGCTGGATGTGGTGTCGCAAAAGCGCATCCGGGAGTTCCTGAAGGAGTACAATCAACAGGCGAAAACCACCATTCTGCTGACCTCGCACTACATGCAGGACATTCAGGAGCTGTGCGAGCGGGTGATTATCATCGACCACGGGCGCATCATCTTCGACAACACCCTGCAGACGCTGGTGGAGCAGTACTCAGACAGCAAGCTGTTGAAGCTCACCTTCGACCGTCCCATCGGGCGCGAGTATCTGGAGCGGTTCGGCAGGGTGCAGCAGATGGACGACCTGCGCGCGGTGATCGAGGTACCTCGCGCTCGCACTACGCAGATTGCGGCACAGGTGCTTTCGGAGTTGCCGGTGGTAGACATCGTGATCGACGAGGTGGAGGCGGAAGAGGTCATCCGTGACATCTTTGCCGGTCGTGCCCGGCTCGGCTCGCAGGGCTCGGAGGCAGTCGTGCGGTGACGACTGCCATCCTGCGCTATCCCACGCACACGCTGTATATCCCCATCTGCCGACGCACCTTCCGCCTGACCGCTGTGCGCAGTGTGGACGAGCTGATTACCGAGAGCACCTCCGCCGACGACATTCCCTTCTGGGCGGTACCATGGCACTCGGCAGTGGCTTTGAGTACCTTCCTGTGCGATAATGCTGGTCTGGTGCGCGGGAAGCGGGTGCTGGAGCTGGGCAGTGGGCTGGGGTTGTGCGGTATCGTGGCGCGATGGCTGGGGGCAGACGTGACGCTGAGCGACTACCAGCCGGATGCGCTGCAGTTTGCGCTGTGGAACGCCGAACAGAACGGGGTGCACGACATCCGCACTCTGCTCGCCGACTGGCGGCAGTTTCCGGAACTGGAGCCTTACGACGTGGTTATGGCAGCGGACGTGTTGTATGAACGGCTTTTGCACCGGCAGCTGCACCATGTTCTGGCGAGGACCACCTCCTCGCACAGCCGGGTGCTGATTGCCGACCCGTGGCGTGAGCCAGCGTGGGAGTTCATTGTGGAGGTGGAGAAAGCGGGCTGGCGAGTGGACTTCACCGAGCACACAGCACAGCTGATAGACAGCACGCAGGACGTGATCGTGTTCGACCTGCGCCCGCCATACTGCAAGGCAAACGTCTACGAGGGCAGGTAAACCCGAGGCGCCGCAGAGCGTTTCAGCTCTGTCCTAATCTTCGCGTGGTGGAGGAGCTACACTCTCTCGCAAGACAAGATCGGCTGGCAGGAGGAGGTTGTTTCGAAAGCGTGTTCCTTGCTCGATCTGCTGAAGGAGCATCTCGCCAGCCTTCAAGCCGATATCGAACATGGGTTGATTGATGGTAGTCAATGGCGGTTCAGTATAGGCGGCGTCTTCCGTGTTGTCGAAGCCGATGATGGAGACCTCATCCGGCACCTTGATGCCCATCTCCGCGAGCACGTAAAGGGCGCCTATGGCTATCCTGTCGTTGCCGCAGACGATAGCGGTTGGGCGCGGATGGACGCCCATCAGGTAGGCAGCTCCTGCCTTGCCCGAATCGACATGGAAGTTACCCTCGTAACGCCATGCGGGGTGGGGTTTGATCCCAGCCTCCCATAGCGCCATGAGGTAGCCCTGCTCCCGTCGGCGGGCGCTCCATTGGCGCGTGATGCCGGTGATGATTGCTATCCGGCGATGTCCGAGCTCAATCAACCACTTCACCGCCTGATAGGTAGCAGAGATGTCGTCGATATCCACGCACGGGATTTTGGCGTTCGGAGGAATGCTTCCTGCCCACACCGTCGGCACGTAACTGTTCTCAAGGTGCTCCAGTAATGGATTGTCCACGGTGAGTGCTACCGTCACCACGCCTTCTACCGAGCCGTCCTCAATGCGCTCGACCGCCGGTTCCGATTTACCTTCAGGTACTCGGAAGATTTTCACATGGTAGTCGGCATCGGTGGCGGCTTGCAGGATGCCATCGAAAACAGTGCCAAAGTACGGGTTGCTGGAGACACCACCCAGAAAGTAATCTACCACGACCCCGATGGTGTAGGTGCGCTGGCGCGCCAGACTGCGAGCGGTGTGGTTGGGGCGGTAGCCGAGTTTCCGAACCGCCTCCCAGACGCGCTGCGCGGTCTCAGGAGAGTAGTAGCCCACCTTGTTGTACAGCACGTTGGAGACCGTCGAGATGGAAACACCTGCCGCCTGGGCTACTTCGCGGATGGTCGGCGCTCTTCTGCGCATGTTGCCACATCACCTCTAGCTTATATCGTACCACATCTGGCATGATGTGACAAGGAGCCGCTCTTCGCTGGTATCAGCGCCCAGCGCCACCTCCCGACTGCTGACGCATGTTGTACTCCATCCACTGTTTGGCTTCAGGAGGTATGTTCGGGTTGCTCAACAGAGGCTCCATGTGCCGCGACACACTGTCGGTGGACCGTTTTGCCTGTTCGGGGGTCATCTCCCTGCGACCGGTCGACCGGAAACTCCAGACCGCCACCGCAATCGCGATGACCACCACCGCAGCAAACAGCACAAGAAACGCTTTCTGGTTTTGCATGGGTGAGCCTCCAGGAACAGGGACAGGGTTGCCCCTGTCCCTGCGATTTTGTACTACCGACCACTGCGCGGCGCGAAGTAGTACTGCGCGTCCGGCTTGTTTTTCGCACAGCCAGCGATAGGCGAGTCAGGTAGCTCCCAGATCATGTTCCCCCACGAGTTGGAGCAGGCATTATGACCGGGGTAGGTCACGGTGCTGTACATTGCCGAAGCGCCTCTCACGGTCTTTGCATGCCCGTCTACCAGCGCAATCACGGTGGCGCCAGTGTAACGATCCTGCGCCTTGCGCCAGCCGTGGGAGGGTCCAAACTCACCGCTGTTGTTGGCGATTTCGTCGAAGGACTCGGCAAGCAGAATGAGGCTGGCAGGTTCAGCAAAGCCCGCCAGTGCGCCGGGCCGAGCGAGGTCTTCCGAGCAGTTGTACCAGCCCTGTTGGCAACCCAAGAGCGCCCAGAACACAGTGGTGATACTGCCGTTCATGGCGTAGGAGAAAATGGGCGCTTGCGCTGAGGTACGCAGACAGTCGGTGTTGGTGCCACAGTACTGTTGCAAGGTGACCCCACGGGAATCCACCGTTCGAGGCGATTTCTTCCAGCCCGGGGACACCACGATGCTGGCGAATTCCTGCCAGTTTGCCGGAGCATACGGGTCGAACCAGGTACCGTCGGGATTGCGGCGCTTCTCTCCACCGTTCTTGGTGTAGGGATACACCAGCTCGGGCCAGTGGTAGAGACCCCCATCGGGGTGACCGAAACCCAAAACCGGACACAGGGTCTCGTCGTAGTCCTGCGCGTACATCTGATGCGCCAGCGCCAGCTGCTTGAGGTTGCTAATGCTCTTTGCCTTGCGGGCGTTCTCCCTGGCCTGTGCGAACACAGGGAACAGGATCGCTGCCAGTATCGCGATAATCGCGATAACCACCAGCAGCTCGATCAGGGTAAACGCTTTGCGTTTCATGTTATGCCTCCAGATGATGATGATTTAGTGTGTAAAGAAACGTCAAATCTGCAGGAAACAACGCAACAGCAGTAACGTCTCAAGGATCAGCTCCCACCTCCCTTCTCTTATGTTGTTTGACATAGATGGCACAAACGTTTTAGTTCACTTATGAACGATACCATACATGCGTTCATAGCTTATATTCGCATAACTGAAGCGCAAAATTGCCTTTTGACCGTAATCTTTAGCATTTTCTTGCCTTTATCGCAGATAGATACGCATCTATGGAACTAAAGCGCTTTATGTAATCTGAGTCTATCATAGCATCTCCTTGCGTGTCAAGGGTTTTTGAAGATTTTTTTAGAAATTTCCCCTGAGACCATGCGATAGACCCGAAGAAAGGCGAGGCTTCTCATGAGCGTGCCCGAACGGGAGGTAATACAGATCGCGCGCAGCGCACTGCAGAGCACCCTGCGCCGCGGAGTCGCTCGTGTACCTCGCTCTGTCTCTCCTGCTCTGACCGCTCGGCGCGCTGGCGTCTTTGTCACAGTGCTGAAGCAGGGCAGGCTACGGGCGTGCTGGGGAACGCTGGAGCCTCAACAGGCAAACCTGGCTGCGGAGATCGTGGCGGCGGCTCAGGGTGTGTGCACTCGGGATAAACGTTTTCCTCCCCTGAGGTCAGAGGAGGCGGGCAGACTGCGCCTGATCGTGACCGTTGTGCTGACCCCTCCAGAGCCTGCTGCGCCCGCTCGGGTTCACCCGCGCGATCACGGGGTGCTGGTGCGCAGCGGCACGCGCAGTGCGGTGGTACTTCCGCACGAGGGACGTACGGTGCGGCGGATGCTGATGCTGGCTCGGCAAAAGGCGGGTATCGCTCCGGCGGAACCGCTGGAGATATTCACCTTTCGCGTACAAACCATTTCAGATTAGCCTGCTACGCCACAGCAACCGTTTCGCTCGCCTGCTGTTCCTGTTCCACTACCGCCTGCAGGGCGCGCAGGGCGACCTCGATCTGCGCCTCTTCTGGTTCCCGAGTGGTCAGGTGCTGGCTCCACAGCCCAGGTGCCAGCAACCAGCGGGTGAGGGGTGCCTGTTTAAAACGCCCAGCGAACTTAATGGCTTCGTAGGCGATGCCCGCCACCAGCGGCAGAAGCGCGATGTGCAGGGGGATACGAATCCATATTGGTGGACGCCCCGTCAGCGAGAAGACGAAAATCGCCAGTATCAATACCACCATGACGAAGCTGGTACCACAGCGCGGATGGATGCGCGATTGTTCGCGGGCGCTTTCCAGCGTCAGCGGCAGACCCGCCTCGAAGGTGTTGATCGCTTTGTGTTCCGCGCCGTGGTACTGGAAGACACGCCGGATCTCTTTCAGTTGACCGACGGCGGTGACGTAGCCCAGAAACAGAGCGATGCGCAGGATGCCATCCAGTACATTTAGCAGAACTGGATGCTTCCACGGCAGCAGCTGGGTAAGCGTGGTCGGCAGGGCAACAAACAGTCCCAGCCCGACCAGCAGCCCCACCACCATTGTCGAGCCGATGGCGAGGTCGTTGATGCGCTTCTGCTGTACCGTCTGCGTTTGCTCTTCCAGCTGGACATCCGCCGAGAACCGCAGGGCGCGGATTCCCAGCGCCATGGCATCCAGCAGAGCCAGCGTCCCGCGCAGGAAGGGACGATTGAGCCAGCGCAGCCGTGCCAGCCACGAACGGGCAAGGTCTTCCAGTTTCAGAACGATTTGCCCGTCGGGTGCCCGGCACGCCACGGCGAAGAAGCGCGGGCTGCGCATCATCACTCCTTCGATGACCGCCTGTCCGCCGTACTGCAGGTTCTGACTCATGATGCCCTCCCCTGGGCGCAGAGGTGACTATTGCTGAAGCCCGTACTTGCGCAGGAACCGCTCCACACGCCCGCCGGTGTCCACAATCTTCTGCTTACCGGTGAAGAACGGATGGCACTTCGAGCAGATCTCCACGTGGATTTCCTCTTTCAGCGAGCGCGTGGTGAACGTGTTCCCGCACGCGCAAGTCACCGTAGCAGTCTTGTATTGCGGATGGATGCCTTGCTTCATCCCGACTCTCCCTCCACCATTATCGGCACGTTGTCCACTCACGCATTATACCACACCACAGGCGCAATGCACCTGCCGTGGACGCTTCCGGCAATGGTTCAGTTCGGACAGTTGGGATGCCAGAAGTCAGTGTCCGGAATCGGGTAGCGACGTATGAGCTCCACGCCAGCGTAGGGGTCCCCGCATGGGTTGGATAACAGCGTGCCGCGGCTGAGCCACTTGGCGTGCCCGTCAAAGAACATGTTGTTGCAACCCCCGGAGTGGCGCGTCATCGCCAGCACCGGTTGTCCGTAACCCGCTTTGTCGTACAGGTTCTTGGGTGGCTCGTACCAGGAGTCGTCGAAGGGGTCGCCTTTCTCGGTGACCAGCACGATATCGGCTGGAGTGTCCACCGCTGCGATGGAGAGACACTCGCCGGCACGGTTCGCCACATACGAGCGCGGCACAAAGGGCTTGCCGTCTCTCCCGTTTTCCAGTGCGTGCGGTACCCTGCCGCCGTCGGATGGGCAAACCAGCAACGCGCCGCCCATGCGGGTGTAGGGCAAAATCTGATTCCACCAGCGGTTGTCTCGCGTGGCACCCAGTGGAGCGGAGGGATAACATCGGCTCCGGCGACTGTTGTGCCCGAAGAAGAAGGTTAGTCCGTCCGAATCCTCCATATACATCACCAGCCCCAACCCGAGTTGGCGCATGTTCGACAGACAGGCCGTCTGGCGGGCTTTCTCCCGTGCCTGCGAGAAGACCGGAAACAGTATCGCCGCGAGAATGGCGATAATCGCGATAACGACAAGCAGTTCGATCAGTGTAAAGGCTCTGCCCACAACCGGCATCAGCGAACCTCCTCCGTATATGCTGAAAGCATTGTAGCAGACGCAGGCAGTCGGTTCAACCGTCCAGTGTTAAGAGCATGTGAAGCAGGAGAGCGTTCGTCTATCGTGAAGCTGAGAGCCAGAGCGAACAGGAGGTCTGCCATGGGGCGAGTGTATCAGCATCTGGGCATGTACAGCGACTGGGTGGATGCGGCAAAACGGGCGCACAGACTGTATCCTGTTGCCCCGCCGGGCAGAGATACCCAGCAGAAAGTGAAAGAGGTGCTCGGTTTCCACTTTGCGGATGAGCGTCCGCGTTCCGTGAAGGTGGAGCGCACCTGGTCGGGGGAAGGGATTCAGGGCGAAGAGGTGTCGTGGTCGGTCGGATATGGTCCGCGCACTTTTGCGTGGGTGCTGAAGCCAGCGGGCGCAAGGGAACCGTTGCCAGGCGTGGTGGCTCTGCACGATCATGGCGGGTTCAAATACTACGGGAAGGAGAAGATTGCGGACGGTCCCAACGACACGCCTGCTGTGCTGGTGCCATTCCGGGAGATATACTACGGCGGTCGTGCCTTCGCCAACGCACTGGCGAGGGAGGGTTTCGTGGTGCTGGTGCCCGACACTTTCCTGTGGGGCAGCCGCCGATTTGCCTTAAACGACATCCCACCATCGGACAGGAACGCAGGCACCGCCGTGCAGTCGTGGTGGAAGAACGAGCACACGCCGGATGAGGTGGCGCTTTTCAACAGCGTGAGCGCCTTCCATGAGCACACCGTCGAGAAATACTGCCACCTGCTGGGCACCACGCTGGCGGGGGTGGTGAATTACGAGGACCGAGTGGCAGTCGAGTATCTCGCCTCACGGGGCGATGTGAAGGCGAATGCCATCGGATGCGTGGGGTTGTCGGGTGGGGGATGTCGGTCCGCGTTGCTGCAGGCGACCTGCGACCGTATCCGCGCGGCGGTAGTGGTAGGCATGATGAGCACCTTCGAGCACCTGCTCGACCACAACGTGGTGACCCATACGTGGATGTTCCTGCCGTGGGGATGGGCACGCTACGGGGACTGGACCGACCTCACCGCGTGTCGCGCGCCTTCGCCGCTCATGGTGCAGTACGACCTCGACGACGGGCTGTTCACGCAGGAGGGAATGCGTGCCGCACATGAACGCCTTGCCGAGCACTATCGTCGCGTTGGGAAGCCGGGCAACTACGTGGGCGAATTTTACCCGGGCGGGCACAAGTTTGACCTGCAGATGCAAGCCAGTGCCTTCGCCTGGTTGAAGAAGGAGCTGGTGTAGGGACAGTCCGAGGTGACACCCCTGCTCGTTCCCTGCGAGGGAAGAGAAGTCTGCACCTCTCCCCGCGTCGGGGAGAGGTCGGGAGAGCGGTTTGAACGGGCTTGCCCCTACGATTTTTGTGCGGGCAGGGGCGGATTTTTCTTCTGGCATGTAGCGCACAGAGGGCGTCCGTAGCGGTTTTCCGACAGCTTGTATACCCCTTCCGTGATGGGCGTGCCACAATCGGAGCAACGCAGGTCGCGCGGTTCCTCGCGTTCGCGCAAGGCACCCACTGGGCTGTCCACCGGATGCACCACGCCACCCTCCGACAGTTCAGGCGCAAACTGTGTGCCGAAACCTGCCACTGCCAGCGCCCGACCGATGGCGCCGGTCTCCGCCTTCTCGATGAAGTCAGCGAAGCCCTCACGGGTCTCCATCTTGGTTCCCGTTGCCAGCACGTTGCCCTGTTCGTCCATTACCCGTGCGCGAAAGATGGCAATCCCGCGCTCCACGTCCAGCTCCAGCGGTTCGGTCTCCACACGCCAGTCGGGATGTTCGTCCCGAAACCAGACCAGTCGCGCCGAGACTGGCAGGTAGTAGCGCCCACCCTGCACCTTGATCAGATACCGCTTCACGTTGAAAGCCATCGTGCGTTCTTCCTCCTTGTCTCTGTGGCATCTGAAGTATACCCTTATTTGTCTACTACTTCAAGACACGTTTCTCGCCAAAGCCCCACGAACTGCCGTTCTCGGTCACAAGGCGCATCCTAAGCCACAGAGGTTCCTGCACTTCCTGTGGCAGCGGCAGGCTGAGTGTGGTCTGTCCGTATCTCGCGACAGGCGACCTGACCTGCGCCTGCGCACCCCACGAGCCGAACAGGTGCACTTCACGCTTTCCGGGAGGCGACCACGCAGCATCACCTGTGTTGAGAACGGTCACGTGAAGGGATGTTGCACCAAGCGGAATGGTCTCATCCGGCTCTAATTCCTGAACTTCGCCGCTGGGAAGCACTGCCTGCACGCGCAGTATCTGGGCGTTCAGGTATTTGGACGGGTTCTGCCCGTTCCAAGGTACGTTGCCGACCGCGACAAGTGGTACCTCCTCACTGGTGACTCCGGTACCGGGCGTGCGCACCTCCACACGCTTACCCGAAGTGACCGCCTGCAGGTACTCCTGACGATGACGCTTCCAGACCTGCGAGAAGCCGCGTGCATGCAGGTCGCGGTCGATGGTGATGACGTGAACCTCCCGAGTGTCCGGCGTTTCGGGCAGGCGAGCCAGCCGTCGTGCCCATTGCTGAGCCACTCTGGCGGCGGGACGCAAGGAGCCATCGGGGTGGATGATGCCGTAATCGCTGTTCTCGGACAGGCGTACTCCCCCCGGAAACCACCAGCCAGCGGTGCCGTCTGCCCGTGACTCCTCCGCCATCCGGTACATCCACTCATACACGTTGCGCTGGTAGGCAATCCGTTCGGGTGTGACGTCGGGGTAGATAGTCGCGCCGAACTCTGCCCAGAAGACCGGTTTGCCGTTGCCAGCCCAGCGCGCGTAGCTGGTGATGAATCCGCCGGCACGGAAGTTTTCCCAACTGTGCATCAGGGAGTAAGCCTCTGGAGAGACGAAGTCGAGGATGGGCGCGCCCGCCAGCAGGTCGTACGGCATTCGGTTATCTGCCCATTCCGAGCCGTTCCCGCCGTAACCGGTGCGCACTCCGATGAGATGATACGGGTCGATCTGCCGGATGAAGCGCACGACGCGCCAGTAGGCACGGTTCACGTGGTCATCCTGAAACCGCCGATAGGCTGCGACCATGCGTCGCCACTCGCCGTCGGTCAGAATCTGCTCGTCCGTCGGGTTGGTGACCTGACCGTCCTCGCGAGGCAGACTGAAGCCCCAATCACGCTCGGCGTCTGCAAACGACCCGTACTGCTCGATAATCCACTCGCGCCACGCGGCATCGAACCGTTTGCGCTCGGTGTGCGTGCCCCATGCAGGCTCCCAGGCGATGTCGTAGGCGAAGAGGTTGTCCCACTGCGGGATGCGCGCCGCCTCGATCAGGTGGCGAAGCAGCTTCGGGTCGAAGCCGAACGGATGCGCCGCGGTGATGAAGAGGTTGACGTACATGCCGTGCCGTCGGGCGCGCTCCATGAAATCGACCAGCTGCGGTGCATGGGCGAGCTTCATATACTGTACCGACAGCACGTTGAAGCCCACCTCGCGGGCAATGCGTAGTGCGCGCTCCACCGCCTCAGGGTCGTACTGCCATGGGCTGAGCCAGTGCTCGTAAAACACGGAACGTTCCTGACCAGCAATCCAGAGGGGCCAGAAGTTGATGCCGTGCGCGAAAAACGGTTGGTCGCCGCGGTAGAAGCGCCCGTTTCGCACGGAGATGCGGGGCACCGAGGCAGGCTTGCCGAGAACGTGAAAGCGATGCTGCAATTCGTCGCGCTTGCCATCTGCCGATACCGCCACAACCCGCACGTGCCACTCGCCTTCGGGAAGGGTGATGTTCGGAAAGAGCACCTGCCGACGTTCGCCGGGTTGCAGGCGCACGGAGGTCTCGCTGCGACGGGCAGTCTGGTTGGGCGACGAGAGCTGCGCCTGAAGTTGCAGAGTTACGGTTTGAGCGCTCCAGTTTGCGACCTCTGCGCCATACTCAACCAGCTGATCAGTCCAGAAGCCGAACTGTGTGGTGCCCGCACGCAGCAGGTGCCAGCCTCGCGTCATCGGGCGTAACAACGCAGAGAGGTTGCCAGCGCGTGCTTCCGATGCGGGGATCCACGCCCACATGCTGCCCGCCGTGTCGCCCTTTGCGCTGACGAACAGGCTGGCACGTTCGTCCAGTGGCACAGCAATCCGCCTGCCGGGGCACTCTCCACCGATGCCTGCGCCCGGGTAGCGCCACACGCTGCGCAGACGCCCCCGCGAGTCGGTGTAGAACTGATGCCACGGCGCCACGCCCTCCAGCACCAGTTCAGGCGGTTCGGTCAGAGCTTGCCCCAGCCTGCCGACGCGGATGTCCGCAATGGTCACTTCCAGCGGGGTGTCCGCCGGGAACGACGCAAAACTCTGCGCCAGCCCGATGGAGACCTCGACGGCGTTCTGCGGTTGCAGACGATCGCCCGGGCCTCCGCGCCCTTTCGATGGGTTGTCGTACCAGTACTGGAAATCGGCGGGCAGGAGCACGAACTGCTTCCACTCAGTGCTCAGCGGCACGGTAGCATACCAGCGCGAGCCGTCCTTCTCGCGCCACTCGATGGAGACGGCGCGTGTGCTGGCGTTGCCTTTTGCCCGGAAGCTCAGCAGTGCCTCGCCCTCACGGAAGGCATCCGCAACGCGGGTATCGTAGGTGCACCAGTTGGTCAGCCGCGCTACGGATAGCCTCCAGCCTTTGCCGTGGGGCGTGTCCACTGGCGCCCAGGTGCTGGCGATTTGTGGGGAGTCGGTGCTTCGTCTCCATGCACTTTCCGGCGGCATCTGGCGCCACAGAGGACGCCATGCGGATAGCTCCAGCAGTGCTTCCTGCCGTGATACCCAGCGCCCCTTCGCCTGATGCAGCCAGCTCTGCACAGGGGGCTGGTCGCTGACGAAAAGCACAGCCTTGCGTGAACGCAGCCACCGCTGCAGAGGCTCGCCCAACACAGCGGGTAGCTGGCTGGCGTCCGGCACGATGAGCACCGTGACGCCGTGGGGCACCCGACCGGCGACGAAGTCCTCCATCGCCAGCGAAGTGACCTGCGCCTCGGGAAGCGCCTGTTTGACAGCGCGCATCAGCGAAGATGGTTCCCTGTCGTTGATGCGCAGAACGGCAATCCCCGGCTCGGCAAGAGCCCTGTTCAGACACAGCATAACCAGAGCAATCAACAAACCGGTGTAACGCATAGTTAGACCTCCGTTTTGGCCCCTCCTCCCTTCCTCTCCCCGAGACGGGGAGAGGTGTGCCCCACTCCCGCGTCGGGAGGGGGGACAGGGGGGTGGGTTCCAACCCCGCCTACACCCCCTCGATTCGATGAACTCCCGGTCCGAAGGTTTTCCCCACAACCAGCGCTTCCGTGTCGCCGGGCACGGTCAGTTCCAGAACCACTTGATCGCCGTCGCGCTGGAGAGACAGCTTCACCTCTCCCCGTGGAGTGGGCACGACACCCTTCGCCCACCGCAGGTCACCCAGGAAGGGACGCACCTCGAAACGAGCGAAACCCGGCTCCAGCGGACGCACCCCCAGCACGTACGACGGCAGAGCAAACGCAGGCGCCGCGCTCCACGCGTGACAGTGACTGCGGGTGGGCCACTCCTGACTCAGATAACCCGGGAACGTCTCCCAGCAGGCGGTTGCTCCAGCGTGAACCATCATGCCCCACCACTGGCGGATGAGCTGCAGGATATGTGCGATGTCGCCCGCCTTCTCCAGCGCCTCGATGGTAAACGCCATCATGAAGGGGCTTCCCACCTTCACCCAAGCGTCCGGTACCTCGGTAAGGTAGCGCTCGAACAGGCTGCGTTTATCGTCGGGCACAATGTCACACAGGTAGGCGACCGTCTGCGTCTGCTGGCTGATGACCGCACTGCGCCGTCCATCGGCATGGATGCAGTCGATGTATGCCTGCTTCTGCTCGTCCCAGAGGTGGGTATTAATGGCTCGCTTGAGCTCCTCTGCCCACTGCAGATAGAGCTGTGCCTCGGCGTCGTTGCCCAGAATGCGCGCGATGCGGGCACTGCGCCGCCACGCCTCCACCAACCACATGTTCTGATGCGTCACGACTCCCGAGCGAGGGGTGTCCATCGGCGCCCAGTCGAGCATGTTCCACGCTTCGATCTCCAGCAGACCCTGCCCGTTGATGAACCGCTCGTGGATGTTCTGGTTCTGCTGCCGTACAGCGGGATAGACCTCCCTGAGGAACTCGATATCGCCGGTGAAGCGGTAGTGCTCTTCGCAGGCGATCGTCCACAGCAGGCTCCATGCAGTCAGGATGTCTTCCCATGCGCTGGGCACCTGGCTCTCCACCAGCGGGGAACGCCACAGGGACTCTCCAGCCAGCAACAGGCATCGTCGCGCCAGTCGTGTATCGCCGAAGGCGGTGTAGCTGAAAAGGCTCTCGTTGCGGGCGTCGCCCACCCAGAAGGTCTGCTCGTACGAGGGGCAGTCCACGAAGGTGTCCTCGCTGCAGAGGCGCACCGTATGGCGCGAGATGTCCCAGATGTCGTTCAGCAGGGCATCATCGCACTGGAATTGCGACTGATACGCGTACGGATAGGTGTTCAGGTAACAGCGCAGCCCGCGCAGTCGCACCGGTTCCGAAGCCCCCTGCGGGAAGCGCACCGTCAGCGTGGCGTAGCGGAACCCACGCCTCACCACCGAACGCCACGTCTGCCAGCCCCGACGCGCGATGTAGCGGAAGGTGTTGTGCAGACCGTGAGTCCACTGGATGCGCCCATCCTCCATGTACTCGAAGGCGTTCAGGTCGATGATGGCGCCCTCGGGTGCGCTGAGTTCCAGGTCAAAGAAGCCCACCAGCTCCTTGCCGAAGTCCAGCAACAGCTCCACGTCGCCGCTAATCGGCGGGTAGATGACTGCGTCGTCCACGCTGGCGGCGACGAGTGCACTCAGGTTGTCGATGCGTGCAGGCTCAGGCAGCCGTTTGGCGTACACGGTCTCGCCGAAGACGTTAGCCACAGCGGTGTGTGGTGGCTGAATCGGCTTTGTCAGAGGGTGGCTGGCAATCTGCTGTGGTGACGTGGCGTCCCACGCGGTTCGAAACGTGCTATCGCCCTGCGACGAAAACGTGCCAACGGTCACCCACGGATAGGCGTCACTCTCGCCCAGCGGCGAGACAAAGCGCATTTCGCCTCCCTCGTAGTCGAACACCAGTCCGATGAACCAGTCGTGATAGAAGCCTCTGCTGACGTTTAGCACCAGCAGGTGCCTTCCCGGTTCAAGGCGAACGCCCTGATACCACTGCGGTTCGAGGATGTCCGTGCCGTCGACACGCAATGCCTGCGCGCCTTGATAGGCAGGGTGGACGGTGAACGTGGTGGGCTGAGGGCACTCGACCACCGTTGCCACCAGCGCGTTGAGCCCGCGCGGGTTGGCGGTCAGGTCACCGGGCAGGAGGTTCGGCTTCAGGTCAAAAGTCCACACCTGTTTCGGCGTACGCACCGTCTGCACTCGCATCACGCGCGTGGGCTGCACCGGTTCCTGCGTGAGGAAGGGTATGTCGCGCGGAAGCAGTTCCCTCCACGGTGCGCAGCCCACCTCGTCCACCACCACCGCATTCTGCCAGGTGCTGTCGCCGTAGCCTGGGTACGTCCAGTGCCCAAGGTCCAGCCGTGCGTCGAACCATTCCGCCCAGGCGGTCTGGCACGACATGCGAGGCATCCGTCGCTCGTACGCCGGGTGCGCGATGCCTTTCCAGCTCTCATCGCTTGCCGCAATCAACTTCCCGTCACATTCCACCTGCGCCAGCAGTCCGCCGCGCGTGGCAAGGTACTGGAACGTGCCGTGCCCGAAGAACTGCACCAGTACTGCCACTACGTTTTCGCCGGCGCACACGTACGGCGTGATGTCATAGGTGTCGTAGCGCCAGCGGTGGGGAAAAGCGCGCACCGGTCCATGCCCGACGTATGTGCCGTTCACCCACAGTACGTATCGCGAATCGGCAGTGATGTGCAGGGTCACTGTGCCGAAAGATTGGGGAAGGGTGAATGGCTTTCGCACCGCCCAGTAGAAGTTGCGAGGCGCTTCCTCGCCCTGTTGCCATATCCATTTAGCCTGCCACTTCATCGGTTTGTGCTCCCTTTTAGCGATGTCTGGCAGAGTAATTCGTGTGCCTCGGACGTCTCTCCTGTGAATTGTCTCTCTGTGGGTAAAACAGGAACGGAAACAGGTGGTCGGCGAAAGGATGAGCGGACAGTACGGGTGAGGAGGCACAGAGAATGAGAACTGGCTGGTGCGTTTTCGCCGGTGTGCTGGTGATGCTGCGCGCCGTTTGGTCTGCCCCAGCAGCGTCGCTGCAGACCGCGCAGGTTCGGATAGGTCTGGATGCCAGCGTGGTGACACACGTGGTCAACCGGCTCACGAACGAGACGCTCAGCGTGCGCTCGGCTCCTGCGCTGACTGGCATTCGCCATCTTCGCGGTGGGGAGCTGTGGAACGACCGTGCCCAGCTCCAGCAAAGCGTATCTCGTAACACGCTTGCTCTGAACATGCGCTGGCACAGCAACGGTCTGGCATACCGCCTGAAAACGCGCTTCTCGGCGCTACCGTCGGGCGAGATCGCCGTAGATCAGCGAGCGGAGTGCACCCAGCCTGGGCTGATAGGACTGCAGTGGGGGCTGGCTCTTCCGAACGACTGGGATGTTTTGCTTCCAGCCCACAGCGGGTTGCGACTGAACAAGGAGACACACTTTGAACCTCTCAGGCTGGAGTATCCCTTCACCTGGGAGTCGCAGTTTGTGCTGTTGCAGGGCAGGCGTGGAGGTTTTTTGATTTATGCGCAGGACGATGCGCGCCGTTTCAAGCGGCTGTTCGTTCAGCATCGGGATGGACAGTTCTGGCTGGGCTTCGAGACGTGGTGCACCGCGCCCTTCGAGCGGGTTCGGCAGGAATCGTCGGTGCGGTGGCACATTCGCGCCTATCGGGGCACCTGGCTGGTGGGGGCATCGCTGTACCGCGAGTGGGCGGCAAAACAGTTTGGGCTGACCAAACTGCGCCAGCTGCAACCGGCATGGGTCAAAGACATTCAGACGGTGGTGATAGGCAATCTGGATGACCGAGCCTGGCTGGAAGCGCTGGCAAAGCAAGTGAACCCGCGTCAGACGCTCCTTTACGTGCCAGATTGGCGCAGGGACGGCTACGACCGCAACTATCCGGACTACACGCCAAAGGCAGACTTCCCCGCCCAGATGCGGCGCGCGAAGCAGCTGGGTTTCCGCGTCATGCTGCATGTGAATTACTTCGGGGTCACGCCGGAGAACCCCGCCTATACAGCGCTGAAGCCATATCACATGCGCGACCCATTCAGCGGCGAATATCTGTATTGGGACTGGCAGCGTGCCGACCCGCCCATCAAGTTCGCTTATATCAACCCCGCGTCCAAGGCATGGCGTCGGCTGTTCGTTCAGCGCATGGTGGAGCTTTACAATCAGCTCCAGCCGGATGCCCTGCATCTCGACCAGACGCTTGTCATACCCAACGACCACAATGGCATCATAGACGGCATGAACACCATGCAGGGCAACATCGCTCTGCACCGGGAGCTGTTGCAGGCGCTGCCGGGCGTGGCTATCTCGGGGGAGGGGTTGAACGAAGTCACCTTCCGCTACGAGAGCTTTGCCCAGCGGCACGTCTGGGGGATCAATCACGCAGACGCCAGCTGGGACATGACGATGGTGCGGATGGCGCATCCCGTCAGCTCCTCCCTGCTGACACCGCATACGAAGGTCTACGGCTATTTGGGCATGACCAGCCCACAACAGTGGCAGTACTATGTAGCGTGGCGTACCGCCTACGAGCGCTTAGGCGTCCTTCCCACCTTCGCGTGGATGCCCACCCGGTTCCTCAGCAACCCCGATCCCGCCCTGCAGATGTTGTGGAGTGAGGCGCGGTGGTTTCAGGTAAACCGCCCGGTTGCGGACTTTTCACTGGCGCGTTGGACAGAGAACACCGTGTTTGTTTACCGCACGGTGAACGGACAGATTGGGCGCTACGTGGGGGAGCCTGCCGGTATCCGGCTGGAGCATGTGACGCCAGCGGGCGCCAAAGTGGTCTACCGCCGGATAGAACGCGCTACAAAGGCGCGTGTGCAGGGTTCCATCCCCGGCTGGCTGGCGTACAACGGCAGGGAGCTGCTGGCACTGAACCCACAGCATGGATACGCATGGCTGCCCGATGCGCCCGACCTGAATGCACTGCACCTGCACGCAGTGCCGGAGACGCTGTCGCTAAGAGAGGCGTCGCTAAGCAGTGAGCGCTGGGCGAGGTTCGCCCTGCAGGGCGTCGAGGAGCTGGTAGCCGGGTTGTGGGGCGGCAACCTGACGGTCAGTCACTGCGTCAATGACGCCGACAGTGTGGGCAAGCCGGCGTCGGGAATGTTGTGGGAACACAAGACAGGTGCCGTGGCGCGACCACTGGGCGAGAACCTTTTCATGCATCCGCCCTGGCAATCCAGCGTGGGTGGGGACGTCTGGCTGGAGTTCACGGTGCAGTTGCCTTCCGACCGCGACTGTGAGTTCCGCAGCAAGGTCGGCTTCACTGCGGCAGACGCCGCGCGTCGCAGCGACGGCATTACCTTCACCGTGACCGCGCTCGGGAAGGACGAGACGCTGAGCGAAAAGCGCCACGTGCAGGGGAGTGTTCCGGAAGAGATTGTCCTGGATCTGAGCGCATTGCGCGGACAGCGAATTCGCCTGCGCCTGCAGGTGCATCCCGGTCCCAACGGCTCTCCGGATTTCGATTGGGGACAGTGGACACGCCCGCGTCTTGTGGAACGTCACCGGGAACCGCAGTGGGTGGAGGTGCATTCGCCAATGCCTGTGCTGCGTGCCTGCGTGAACGGAATATCGGTGACCGGACAGGCGGTAGCGCCCCAGCGTTACCGCTTCGCCGTGCCCAGCGACGGGGCAAAATTGGTCCTGCTCTTCACCGAGCCTGAGCCCGTGAGCCTGCCCGTAAGCCTGACTTCTCTGCCGTTCGACACCGGCATCGAATTGGATGGTTCGGTTCGCGGTCCGGTAGACTACATGCGCGGCGCAGTGGATCGGGGTGCGTGTGGCGGAGTCACACGGGAAGGCTTCTCGGCGCATCCTCCACCGCTGGGCAGCACCTACATGACCTTCCTGCTCAGATTGCCGGAACAGCCAGCCCGGCTGCTGGGGTTTGCGGGCATCGGCGACGGAGCGGAGGGCAAGTCGAACGGGGTGCGCTTCAGCGTGGAGGTGAACGGTAAAGAGGTGTTCGGGCGTGTGGTGAACCCCGGCGAAGGCTGGGTTCCGGTGCAGGTGTCGCTTGCCGAGTGGGCGGGGCAGACCGTGCTGCTGCGCTTGACGACCGACGCACTGGGCGACTTTGGCTGGGACTGGGCACGCTGGGGCGATATTCGGATAGAATGAGGTGGTGTACCTTCGGCAGGGTACCGCCCCGTGCTCGCCGAAAGGAACCGCAGGAAAAGGAGCAATGGTAGAGGTTATTGAAGGAGACTGCTGCGAGCAGCTTCGCGCACTGAATCGGCAGGTGCACTTAACTTTCCTCGACCCCCCTTCAATCAGGGCAAGGACTATGACATGTTTGACGACAACTTGCCCGACGAAGTTTACTGGGGGTGGATGGAGGAGGTGTGCGCACTCGTCTACGAGCGAACCTGTCCCGGAGGGGCTATCTATTTTATGCAGCGCGAGAAGAACACCGAACAGGCACTGCGGTGCTTAAGGAAAACAGGTTGGACTCTGCAGAACCTCATCATCTGGCTCAAGCGCACATCGGCAGTGCCCAACGGTCACCGATTTGGGAAGCGATATCAGATTATCGCTTTCGCCACCAAAGGCGACAGTCCGCGGTTGTTCAACCGTCTGCGTATCGACCCGCCGCTGCGTCCTGAGCACCGTCAGCCAAGGCAAAATGGCGTGTTCCTCACGGACTGCTGGGAGGATATTCGTGAACTCACCTCGGGTTATTTCGCTGGCGATGAGGCTCTGCGCTCGCCAACAGGTGAACGACTTCATCTTCAGCAGTCGCCAGTTGCCCTGTTACTGCGTATCATACTCTCCTCAACGAATGTGGGCGACTGGGTACTCGACCCGTTCGCGGGCACCGGTACAACCGGCATAGTAGCCGAACAGCTTCAGCGAAACAGTCTCCTCATTGAGATTTCCCCTGCCAACGTCGAGATTATCCGCGGGAGATTGGCAGAACAACGCGCGGCGGACTCCGTCCAGCGCTGGCGCCATTATTACAGGTTTACGCCCGACCTCGAGACGGTGTGGCCCACCGAAGCAGCGCAGCGTTGGGGGACTGCCCAGCAAATGGTGCTATTCGAGCCGAAGGACACCTATGGGCGTGATTAGATGTTACACCAGTATCGCCTGTGCCTTCCACCGGCGCAGGATCTCCTTGGAGGATGCTCTCCACAGAATAGCCATCCAGTATGAGGACTATGCTTACATTGGCGACCGGAGAAAATTGGAGCAGGAAGTACTTCGGCGGGCAGGCTTTCTGAGGGACCGTCTGAGGAAGGAGGTCCGAACAAGCCAGCTGACGAGCTTCCCTGTTGAGGACAACGAGGAGGCATGGACGAAATGGTGGTTTGGAAGGGATGGGTGGAGCAAGGACTCTGGAGTTTTCCCCGACTTTGTTCTAGGCTGGCGTAGTGGCAGCACATTCGGCGATGGCGGACTACTGGAACTCAAGGACTCTGAAGAAGGTTCGATTGCATCGTTCAATTCTACCCTGCCTTCTGCTTCCAAGTCACTTGAGTCAGTAGAGGAATTGGTTTCGCAATCTGTTCGCCGGTATGATGTGCCTTTATCCTTGGGCGCATCGTACCCCCTGACCAGGGACTGTTTCTACCTGGTCAGAACGAATCGAGGTAAGCCGAAAGCACGTCTATCCATCGTCCATGGCACGTTCTTCGAGACTGTTCCTGAAGGTGACTTGCTGATTGCACTATGGAAGCAGGTGCTCGATGAAGCAGGAATCGCCCAGTGTATTGACAGTAATGACTTTGAGAAAATACTTGAAAGACTGGGCAGTCTAAGGCGTGACGACGTTGCCGTGACGAGGCATATCGAGGGGGCTTCTGTCAAGCCGCGTCTGCGTATTATGAGTGAGATTGCGACTGAAGGCAATCCACATACCTATCAGGAGATACCAGCTCGTTCGTTCAATCTAATCGTTAAACCGCCCGGTCTCGGCGACGCGAATGACAACTGGCTTTCCAGAGCAGTGGAGTGGTTTCAACATGCGGCTCGTCAGGACCAAGTGACATTATCCATTCAGGACCGCCACAGCGATAGAGTGGAAGCCGATTTAGCCATGGCACAGACGACTGTGCCCGTAAGCTTGTTGTGTATCAGGCACAAGCGCAATGGTCTGCACCTGGTGGTTCAGACCGAAGTTCCAACCTGAGAACGCCGGAGGTCAACGATGTCTCTTTCGCGGGAAGAGGCGTGGAAACTGCTGTGTGAGTACACGCAGTCGGAGAACCTGCGCAAGCACGCGCTGGCGGTGGAGGCGTGTATGCGCTACTACGCACGCTTTTGGGGTGAAGATGAAGAGTTGTGGGGCATCACGGGTCTCCTGCACGACATGGACTACGATCAGCATCCCTCTCTGGAGGAGCATCCTTTCGTGGGGATGGAGATACTGAGAGAGAAGGGCTATCCGGAGGAGGTGGTTCGCGCCGTTGGAGCGCACGCGGACCACACGGGCATTCCACGTCAGACGCGCATGGAGCACACGCTTTTCGCCTGCGATGAGATGACCGGTTTTGTGACGGCAGTGGCGCTGGTGCGACCGAACAAAAAGCTAGCCGAAGTAGACGCTTCTGCGGTGCGCAAAAAGATGAAGGATAAAGCCTTTGCCCGAGCGGTGAATCGGGATGAGCTGCTGAGGGGGGCTGAGGAAATCGGTGTGCCCTTCGACGAGCACGTCCAGAACGTCATCAACGCCATGTCGGGCATTGCAGACGAGATGGGGCTATGAAGGTATTCATCGACGGCGCATCGAGCGGAAACCCAGGCAGGTCAGGCATCGGCGTGGTACTGTGTAACAATGCCGATGAGCCGGTCAAAGAGATCAGCGAGTCCATCGGCATCGCCACCAACAATGTGGCGGAATACACCGCACTCCTTCGCGGGTTGGAGGAAGCGCTCGCCATGGGCTGGGACAGTGTGGAGGTCTATACCGACAGCGAGTTGCTGGCGCACCAGATCAATGGGCGTTACCGCGTGCTGACTCCGCATCTGATACCACTGCATCGTCGAGCATTACGGCTGCTAAGGATGTTTGCGAATGCCTCAGTGAGGCATATCCCCCGAAAGCATAACGCCCTCGCCGACAGCCTGGCGAAAGCTGCTGTGAATGCCGGCGAAGGCGTTTGACTGCGAACAGGAAGCTTGCGGACAGGGGGCGCTTCAGAACCGATAGTCTCGCGTGTGCGCCTCCTCCAGGTAGCGCGCCAGCAGGTTCGCAGCCGCTTCCACGTCTGTGCGATGCACCATCTCGTTCACCGTGTGCACGTAGCGCGTGGGCACGCTGATCGTGATGCTGACCGCGCCAGAGCGAGAGCGCTGAAGAGCACCGGCATCCGTACCGCCGCGGGGAAGTATCTCCATCTGGTGCGGGATGTTCTCCCGCTCGGCTATCTCGCGGAAGTGTTCCACCAGCTTCGGGTGGCAGATAAGACTGCCATCCATAATCTTGATCGCCACGCCCTGTCCCAGTTTGGTCACCGTTTCAGCGTCGGAGGGTCCGGGATAGTCGTTGGCGAGGGTGACGTCCAGTGCGATGCCGATGTCAGGATCTATGGCATAAGCGGCGGTGGTGGCTCCGCGCAGACCGACCTCCTCCTGCGAGGTTGCCACGGCGTAAACATCCACCTCGGTGCGCTTGTC
>CAKZNX010000212.1 GCA_937132045.1 uncultured bacterium | reverse complement strand
AATCCCCTTCACTTGCCGCAAACCGCAGGAGATGTCTTCGCCTGCCTTGGGGGCAGGCTCGCAATGACACATTTCCTCCCGTGTCATTGCGAGGAGCGCAGCGACGAAGCAATCGCCCGTCGCCTCCCGTGTCATTGCGAGGAGCGCAGCGACGAAGCAATCCCCTTCACTTGCCGCAAACCGCAGGAGATTGCTTCGCCTGCCTTGGGGGCAGGCTCGCAATGACACATTTCCTTTCGTGTCCTTGCGAGGAGCGAAGCGACGAAGCAATCCCCTTCGCTACCTGCAGCGCATTGGCAACAGGTAATCTTCAACGCCTTGCGGAATATCCAGGTATAATGGCACTGCCTGCCTCGATGGGCGTGGCGGTCGAAACGTCGTGGTGTTGAGGTCTCATGTTAACCAACCGGATCATCCTTCTGTGCACCGTGCTGGCGAGCCTGTGGAGTGTTGCATCTGCGGGCACTCTCCCTGCCGAGTCCATCAAGCTTAGAACCTTGCCCAATGGCTTGCGCGTACTTGTGCGCGAGGCACACGAGGCGCCGCTTGTCACCATCGACCTGTGGGTACGTGCGGGTTCCGCCCGCGAAACGCCGGAAACCAATGGTGTGGCGCACTTCATGGAGCACCTGCTGTTCCGAGGCACACAGAAGCGAGGCAGAGGTGAGGTGGATCGCGATATCGAGGAACTGGGCGCTACGCTTAACGCCACCACCTCGCGCGACTGGATGCATCTGTATACCACCGTTGCCAGCCGATACTGGCAGAATGCGCTGGAGGTCATCGCCGACGCGGTGCAGAACAGCGCCCTGCGTCCCGACGACGTGGACCGCGAGCAGCTGATTATTCTGGACGAGCTGGCACGTGCAGCCGATGACCCTATCCGCGATGCCAACCAGCGGCTGGCGGAACTGCTCTTTGAGAAACATCCCTATCGCCTGCCGGTTGCTGCGACTCGCGAGGCAATCCTGCGGGTACAGCGCGAGCAGGTTTTGGACTTCTATCGCAAATACTATGTGCCCAACAACGCCTCGCTGGTGATTGTGGGCGATGTTACCGAAGCAGAGGCGTTCGCCGCGGCAGAAAGACTGTTCGGAAAATGGCAGAAGCGTCAGATAACAGACCCCGATCCGCCGCTGGAGGCGCCTCCCGATTCGCCTCGCCGTGCCGAGTTCAGGGTGCGCCGGGCGTTTCCCGTGCTGGGCATCGGCTTCATCGCGCCCTCGGTGAAGGAGGTGGCGGACGTCTGCGCCTGCGACATCCTTCTGGCGGTGCTGGGTCAGCGCGAGGGACTGCTGACCCGACTGCTGGTGGGGCAGGGCTTCGCCAGGCGGGTTACCACCGAGTTCCTCACCCAGCGCTATCCCGGCATCTTCAGCATCGTGGTGGAGCTGCCAGAGAAAGGCGATCCGGCAAAGGTGGAGGCGATGGTGGTGGGCGCGTTACAGCAGCTGGCGCAAACGCAGGTCACCGAGGCGGAGCTGGCTCGTGCCAGGCGAGAGATTCTGGGCACCTACCTGTTCAGCCTGGAGACCACCGAGGGGCAGGCGAGCACGCTGGGCTTTTATGAGATGATCGATACCTACCAGTTCGCGTTGGAATACGAGAAGAACCTGCTGGCGGTGAAGCCGGAAGACATCCGCCGGGTGGTGTCGAGGTACCTGAACCCCGAACGACGGGCAGTGGTAACGCTGGTAGGAGAGTGAGGCTCGACCCTTTGGCTGAATCATTCATTCTCGCGTATAACACACACGAGGGCTTTCTGTAGAATGCAAAGAGTGAGTCAGCGGGCGCTCACGGCGGCACTGTGGCTGATGGTGCTGTGCGGTTTTCCGCCAGCCTCTGCCGAGCCGGTGAAGCGCATTTTGAGCAACGGCATGGTGATTGTGGTGTCGTACGAGCCGTCGGCGCGGGTGGTGGCGCTCGAGGCGTTCCTGAAGGTGGGTGTGTGGGCGGAACCGGAAGACAAGCGAGGAATCGGCTTGCTGGTGTCGCGCGCGCTGTTCGGGAGCACCGCCAACGAGACCATGCAGACCCTGTCGCAGGAGATCGAGCGTGTCGGCGGGCAGATACGCGCCTTCTGGCAACCCGACTACACGCAAATCTCTATCAGCACGGTGGCGGAAGCGTTTGACGATGCCGCGTGGCTGCTGGCGGAAGGTATCAAGAACGCACAGTTCGAGCCGGAAGTGGTGGAACGGGCGAAGCGAGAGGCACTGGCAGAGGCACAGGCAGAGCGCGCGGTGAAGTTTCGCACCACCTTCATGACCCTGCGCACCATGCTCTATCCGCCGAACCACCCCTACGCCTATCCGTTTGCAGGAGACCCGCGAGCCATCGAGCGCGCCACCGCCGAGGATCTGCAGGAGTTTCATCGCCGTTTCTACACGCCCGATAACCTGGTGATTGTGGTGGTGGGTAACGTGCCGGCTGAGCGCGTGCTCGAGAAGCTCACCACCCTGTTCGGCAGCTGGGAGGCGCGCAGTGCCATGCGTCGTCCTAACCTCGCGATATCGCCCCTTCGGGAGTCGGTCAGCAGAGTGCGTGAACAGCCGGGCAACACCGCCTACATCATGGCGGGTTATGCTGTACCCGGCATCGCCTCCGCAGAGTATCCTGCGCTGGTGGTGCTGGATGCCCTTCTGGGCAGAGGCAAGAGCTCGCGCATCTTTACCAGCCTGCGCGATGCTTCGGGTATCGGTTATGAGATCGGCTCGTTCTATCCGCCGTTGATGGGAGGCAGTTGCCTGCTGGGATTCGTGGAGATTGCCCCTTATCGCATCAACGCCTCTGGCATACCCGTGCTGATCGTGGATGACGTGCAGAAGGCGCTGGTTCAGCAGATGCAATCGGTTCGCACCAGCCCGCCTGACGTGCAGGAGATCGAACGGGCGAAGAAGCTGATTATCGGCACCTACGCCCTGCGTCATCAGCGTGTGCGAGACCGCGCCTACTTTCTGGGCTGGTACGAGGCGATGGGGCTGGGATATACCTTTGACCGGCAGTTTGCCGACCGAATCGAAGCAGTAAAACGCGAGGACGTGCTGAGGGTCGCCGATAGGTATCTGCAAAACGTGGCGGTAGCCGTGACGATGCCCCGTGACTGAACTCTGGTGGGGGTCGACCAATGTCGTCGCTGATACTGGCTCTGGATCAGGGCACAACCAGCTCCCGTGCCATCCTGTTCGATGCAGAGGGCAACCTGCTGGGCATGGTGCAAGAGGAGCATCCGCAAATCTACCCTCAGCCCGGCTGGGTAGAGCACGACCCGGAGATTATCTGGGGCACCCAGCTGGGCACAGCGCATCGCGTACTGGCGCAGGCAGGTGTATCGGCGTCGGATCTGGCGGGTGTGGGCATCACAAACCAGCGCGAGACTGTGTTGCTCTGGGAGCGAACGACGGGAAGACCCATTGCCAACGCCATCGTGTGGCAGGACAGGCGTACCGCGCCTCTGTGCGAGCAGCTCCGCGCCGAGGGGCTGGAACCCCTTATCCGCCAGAAGACCGGGCTCGTGCTGGACCCGTACTTTTCAGCGACCAAACTGCGCTGGCTGCTGGACCATGTGCCCGGCGCGCGAGCGAGCGCCCAAAGAGGAGAACTCGCCTTCGGGACGGTGGATACGTTCCTGCTGTGGCGCCTGACAGGAGGTGCGGTTCACGCTACGGATGTCTCCAACGCCTCGCGCACCCTGCTGTTCAACATCCACACACTGGACTGGGACCCTGACCTGCTGAGCCTTTTTACCATCCCGTGCGAAGTTCTTCCACAGGTACTGCCCAGCAGCAGCCTCTTCGGTGAAACGCAAATGCACCTGTTTGGTGTCTCGCTGCCCGTCGGAGGTGTTGCCGGTGACCAGCAGGCAGCAACCTTCGGGCAAGCCTGTTTCCACGCTGGCATGGTGAAGAACACCTATGGCACCGGCTCGTTTCTGTTGATGAACACGGGAGGACGGGCACATCTGTCGCGATACGGCTTGCTCGGCACGGTTGGCTGGCAGGTGGACGGGCATACCAGCTACGCGCTGGAGGGCAGTATCTTCGTGACAGGAGCAGCGGTGCAGTGGTTGCGCGATGAGCTGGGCATCATTCGCTCCGCTCAGGAGACGGAGGCGCTGGTGCGTTCTGTGCCCGACAGCAACGGCGTCTACTTCGTGCCGGCATTTGTGGGGCTGGGGGCGCCCTACTGGGACAGCGGTGCACGCGGCGCTATTGTGGGGCTGACCCGCGGCGCGACCCGGGCGCATCTGGTGCGCGCAGCGCTGGAAGCCACCTGCTACCAGACGCGCGATGTGATCGAAGCCATGCAAAGCGATATTCAGGCGCCTCTTACCGACCTGCGGGTGGACGGCGGTATGACCGCCAACGATGCCCTCCTGCAAATGCAGGCAGACATTCTGGGTATCCCGGTTCAGCGTCCCGCGGTAACCGAAACCACTGCACTCGGGGCAGCATACCTGGCGGGACTGGCGGTTGGGTTGTGGCGTGGAACCGACGAGATTGCTTCACAATGGAAAGTTGCCAGCACGTTTGAACCGCAGATCTCTGACGACCAGCGCGAGACACTGTATGCCGGCTGGAAGAGGGCTGTGGAGCGCGCACGACAATGGGCATGAAAAAGACGGGAGCAGTGATGAGCTCCCGTCTTTACAGTGAAGTTGCCCTCAGCGCTTGCGACGACGAAGCGCCAGCCCTGCTACCCCTGCGCTCAGCGCCAGAAGCGTTGTCGGCTCGGGAACGGGCTGTGCCCACAGCGTGAACGCAATGTTGTCCGCCGTGCGCGGCGCGCCAAAGGTACGACCGTCCGCGGCTTCGATAATGCCGTTGTTGTTGGCATCGCGATACCAGAGGTCGGCGACGACTTCGCCACCCGGATTGGGCAGGCGGTTCACCACGCCGAGGGTGAGCACGTTGTCCAGCACGCCGTTGTTCTTGAGCGTGACCACCACGCCCTTTTGTGGATTGGTGCTCAGGACGACGCCGGACGGTACCGGTGCAGTGATAATGTAAGCTGTGGCACCGGTCGGGCTAAAGGTTCCGAGGTTCACGGTGAATGCTCGTGCCAGGTCGCTGAAGACGGAACCAGTTGGTGCACCCGGATCCCAGGCGTTGTACACCTCCACATCTGCGGTGACGTTGCTGTAGGTGCCCGCCGTGGCAATGATCAGCACGAAGTCCAGCCGCGTCAGGAAGTGCGGTATGGCGAGGCTCACCCCAAGCCCATCTGCCATGCGATAACGCGGAACGGAGCCTGTGAATGTCAGCTCTGTCAGCTGGAAGTCTGTGCCGGCGGCGTTGTAGATGGTGTCGTACACGCGAACCTGTGCGTTTGCGTTAATAGCCAGCACCAGCGGCAACACCATCAGCGTCAGCATCAGCGTGATGCGTTTCATGTTTGGAACCTCCTTTCACAGGAAACGGTGAATCAGAATGGTTTCAGTATACATTTTGCTGTTAGCCTTGCTAGCAAGTAAAAGTACGGGTTTCTGTAGAATGGCTTCCTGCGTGCGAGTTCAACGAGTGGACCAAAGGAGTGAAACGTGCACGGCTCTATGTTCGTCAGGAGTTGCGGAGCGGACGCCGTGCATTCGGCAGGACTCGCGAAGTGAAAACCGAAGCTAAGCGCGGTAACTGCGGATACCTGTACAGAGGAGGTAGAGACATGAATAGATTAGGGGTGGTGTTGATGATGTTCAGCATGGCGGTGCTTTTCAGCGTGACGGCAGATGCTCAGGGCACGTCCGGTGCGTCGCGCGCCAAGAAGCGCCTGCTGGTGGTGTCACACACGGCGGGCTTTCGGCATGAGGAGGCGATCCGCGCTTTCGAGAAGGTGATTGCAGAGCTCGCGGAGCAGTCGGGGCAGTTCACGGTGGAGCACTGCCGCACCGCCGAGGACGTCAAGAACATGATGTCGCCAGAGGCGCTGCAACGATACGACGGCGTAGTGTTCTCCAATACCACCGGCAACATCGGCATTCCAGACCTGCCAGCCTTTCTGGAGTGGGTGAAGTCGGGCAAGGCGGTCATCGGTATCCATGCGGCGGCAGACACCTACCACGATGAGCCTGCGTTCATCGAGATGCTCGGTGGTCAGTTCCTCACACATGGTGCGCAGTGCGAGGTGGAGGTCATTGTCGAGGATGCCAAACACCCAGCGATGGCGCACCTTGCCCCACGATTCCGGGTGTTCGATGAGATTTACGAGTTCAAAAACAACGATCGCGCCAAACTGCACGTACTGGGCTCGATGGATCGACACCCGAACGACGGGCATCCGCAGGCTGGTCAGCCCGGCGATTACCTGCTTATCTGGTGCAAACCGTATGGCAAGGGACGCGTGTTCTACACCGGGCTGGGTCACCGCGGGGACGTGATCGAAAGTCAGTGGTATAAACAGCACATTCTGGGAGGCATTCGCTGGGCGCTGGGCATTATCCGAAACCCGGTGCCGCGCGTCGGCACGCCCGCCCCCAAATGAAAGAGCGCATTGCCCAGTTTCTTCACCACCTGCGTGTGGAGCGGGGTGCGTCTGCCCACACGCAGGACGCCTACTCACGCGACCTGCACCAGCTGGCAGAGTTCGCGCAGAAGCGCGGCTACCCCCTCCCCGAGGCGTTGGGTGAAAACGGTTTGCTGGCTTTTGCCCAGTATCTCCGGCAACGTGGTCTGGCAGAGGTCAGCATCGAGCGCAAGCTGTGTGCGGCGCGTGCTTTTGCCCGCTTCCTGCGTGCGGAGGGGGTGTTGTCTGATGAGACCTCGCCCGCCGTGTCCACCTTCCGCCTGCCCCGCAAACTGCCTCACGCCCTGTCGCAGGGAGAAGTGGCACAACTGCTGAAGCAACCCGACCCGCGCACGCCTCTTGGACTGCGCGACCGCGCCATGCTGGAGCTGGCGTATGCGGCGGGGTTGCGCGTATCCGAGCTGGTGGGGCTGCGTCTGCAGGACGTGGACCTGCAGGACGGCTTCGTGCGGGTATTCGGCAAGCGGGCGAAAGAACGATGGGTGCCTTTCGGTGATAGCGCCCGGACGGCTCTGGCGGAGTATTTGCACGCTGCCCGTCCCAGACTGCGGGGCAAGCGCAGTGAGGACTACCTTTTCCTCAGCGAGCGCGGCACACCTGTCTCGCGAACACACTTCTGGCTTCGCCTCAAGCATTACGCGCAACAGGCGGGCATCGGGCGCAGTGTCAGTCCCCACACCCTGCGCCACTCGTTTGCAGTGCACCTCTTGCAGGGAGGAGCGGACCTCCGTGCGGTGCAGGAGATGCTCGGACATGCCAGCATCAACACCACCCAAATCTACACGCGCGTCAGCATCGACCACCTGCGTCAGGTGTATCGAAAGCACCATCCGCGCGCCTGACTACAGCGGACGCACCATGAACTCCTGCGTATTGAAGCCCATCCAGCGCGACACAAACCAACCGAACCGTTCCACGCGCAGGGTGCGAAAGCCCATTCGCTCGTAGAGCTGCTTCGCCCGCGGGTTGGTATCCACCACGTGCAGGGATATGTCGCGCTTGCCTGCCTGCCGTGCCTCTTCGAAGCACTGTTCAAGCAACAGCGTGCCGATACCGTGCCCACGGAAACGCGAATCGACGGCGAGCGTCTCGAGGTAGGCGCGAGTGGCGGTGCAAAAGTTACTGCACAGTGCGCTCATGATGAAGGTAACGGTCAACACCCTCCAGCCCCTCACGTGCCGGCGTGCCAGCTGCCATACCGCCCGCAGGCTGTGGCGATGGGTCTGGTCGCGTCGAAGTACCGCCATGCCCGCCACCTGCCCATCGACCTCCGCCACGAGCGTTTCACTCAGGCGCATCTGGTCGGCTTCCAGCAGCTGCGCAACCATTGTGGACATCGCCTGCTCGGAACTGCCGAACGCCCAGCGGATTTTGGAGCCGAACGCCTCCACGTACAGGTGCGCCAGTACCGGAGCATCCTCTTGGCGCGCCTTGCGTACCACAATCTTCTGGCAGGACATGTCCTCAATCTCCCAGAAGGAGAAGTACAGACATCTATCATCAGGGGGAGCCATGCGTTTTACCATTCCATCATTACTCTGCATCTTTTGTCTCTTCCTGCCAGCATGGTCACAGGGCAACGCCTTCGACCGCGCCCTGGCGCAGGTGGGGCTCACCCGAGATGCCGCGCGCTTCAACCCCATCGACCTGCAGCTGTACGGCGGCGGCGAATTCCGACTACCCTTCTTCGATTCCGTGCATCTCGACCCGTGGCGCGTGCCTTTCACGGCGGGTGTGTTGCGCACAAGCAGCCTGCAGGACGCGGCGAAGGTGGCAAATCTGATCTCCACTGCCAGCCTGCGCCTGTCCGAAGGAACACGCCGCACGCTCATCAGCGACCCGACCGACCCGATCAGCCGTCGAGTGGAGGGTCTTGCGCAGCCGCTGAGGCGGGCGGTGGAGGCGGTGTATCGTGCGGCAAACCAGCCTTTGCCTTCCGGTGCGCTGTGGCTGAAGGAGATAGACTCCGTGCCGATCGAGGTGCAGAAGCCCGTCGCCCTCTTGCTACTCACCATGGTGGAGGCGCGGCGCTGGCGCGATCTGGCGTTCCGTGAAGCTTTCGAGGCGGGTAATGCCGAGGCGGTATACGACATGCTGTGTCAGCCTCCTGCCACCGGCGACGACATGCAGAGTATCTTCAACGCCACCTACTGGCGCCTGATGCGGGCAGTGAACCTGAAAGCGCTGTTCGCAGGCGCACACGACCTGATGCTGGTCACCGAGCGTGTGGCGGCAGAGCTGGCGAAATTGCCGGAGCGCAACCGCTTCCGCGTGGACATCCCTACTCCATGGGGAATCGTCGCCCTGCACGACAGCCGCCCCGACACCTGGTCGCGAAACGGGTATCTGCTCATCGTGGACACAGGCGGCAACGATACCTATCTGGGGCTGGGCGGTAACACCTCTGCAGAGCACTGCATCACCGTGCTGATCGACCTGAGAGGCGATGACCGCTACCTGCAGGAAGCATCGCTTGCCTCTCAGGCAGTGCGCGACTTTTCCGACCGCAGGAGGAGGAAGGCAGTACCCTGCATCGGTGGAGCAGTGCTGGGATACGCTTTCGTGGTGGACCTCGAGGGCAGCGACCAGTATCGCGCTCTCAGCCTCACGCAGGGGGCAGGTGCATACGGAGTGGGGGCACTGATTGATGGCGCAGGCAACGACCACTATGAGTGCTACACCAGCGGGCAGGGCAGTGCGGACTGGGGCATCGGTCTGCTGGTGGACCGCGGTGGCGATGACAGCTACCACTGTTTCAGCCTGGCGCAGGGCTACGGTGGCACCAAAGGCTACGGGCAGCTGGTGGACGTCAGCGGGAATGACATCTATCTTGCCGAGGACACCGTTCTGGACTTTCCCTCGCCGCAGACCGACCAGCATAATGTGAGCATGGCGCAGGGAGCGGGCAACGGCAGGCGCGCCGACTATACCGACGGGCACTCGCTGGCAGGGGGCATCGGTGTACTCGTGGATGGTGCTGGCAACGACCGCTACACGTGTGGTGTGTTCGGGCAGGGAGTAGGTTACTGGTACGGGCTGGGCATGTTGTTGGACGGCGGCGGCAATGATGAATACGAAGGCGTGTGGTATGTGCAGGGGGCGTCGGCGCATTTCGCGGTGGGCGTGCTGGAGGATGCAGGGGGCGACGACCGCTACGTGGCGACAATGAATATGGCGCAGGGGGCAGGGCATGATTTCTCGCTGGGCTGGCTGATCGATCTGGCAGGGAATGATGGCTATCGCGCTCCGAACCTCAGTCTGGGGGGCGGCAACGCGAACGGCATTGGCATCTTCTGGGATGCGGCTGGCGATGACCGTTACGAGGTGGCTCCCTCCATCACGCTGGGACGAAGCAGTATCGGTGCGCCGGGCACACTGCGCGAGAGGGCGCTGTGTCTGGGTCTGTTCTGCGATACGGGTGGCAACGATTCCTACCCCGATGCTCTATCCTTTGCTCGCGACAACAGGTTGTGGACGCAGCCCGGGGCGTCACAGCCGCCGATGAAGCGCGAGTCAGGCGCCGGCATCGACTGCGAGGAGCCGCTTAAGTCCGAGGACCTGTGAGGACACCCTCCGGTCATTGCGAGGAGCGCAGCGACGAAGCAATCTCCTTC
>CAKZNX010000211.1 GCA_937132045.1 uncultured bacterium | reverse complement strand
CATTGCGAGGAGCGCAGCGACGAAGCAATCCCCCTCAACCCTCGTGTCATTGCGAGGAGCGTAGCGACGAAGCAATCCCCTTCACTCTCCGCGAACCGCAGGAGATTGCTTCGGCTGCTGGCGCAGGCTCGCAATGACAGGGGGTTACTGTGAGTTGACTTCTCTAGATATTCAGAGTACAATCCCATTCGAAAATACAGCACCTCAAAGCACCTTGCCGGCGAGGCGCTGAATGCGTGAGAGAGGGATTGCTATGATTGCTGCAAAAGGATTGGAAGATGTCATCGCCGGTACCTCCTCGATCAGCGACGTGAACGGTCAGACCGGGCAGCTTATCTATCGCGGTTATGACATCGACGACCTGGCGCGCTATGCCACCTTCGAAGAGGTCATCTACCTGCTGTGGTTCGGCAAACTGCCCAACAAGAACGAGTATCAGCAACTGCGCGAACAGCTGGTCGCCAACCGTGAACTGCCGGTGCAGGTGATGAAGCTGCTGTTTGACCTGCCACCGCGTGCGAACCCGATGCATCTGTTGCGCACCGTCGTCTCAGCGCTGGCGCTGTACGACCCCGATGCCAGCGACAACTCGCCCGATGCCAACCTGCGCAAAGCTATGCGCCTCACCGCGCGCATCCCCACCATCATCACTTCTATCGAGCGCATCCGCAGCGGCGAGCTACCCCTGAAGAACAATCCCGAGCTCAGCCACGCGGCAAACTATCTGTATACGTTGACCGGAAACATCCCCGAGGACCTGTGCGTGCGGGCGATGGACGTGGCGCTTATCCTGCAGGCAGACCACGAGTTCAACGCCTCTACCTTCACCGCGCGTGTGGTCACTTCCACTCTTTCGGATATGTATTCGGCGGTGGTGGGTGCCATCGGTGCGCTGGCGGGACCGCTGCACGGCGGCGCCAACGAGCGGGTGATGCGAATGCTCATCGAAATCCGCGACCCAGCCCGTGCCGAGGAGTACGTGAAGGGTCTGCTGATGCAGAAACAGCGGGTGATGGGCTTCGGGCACCGCGTGTACAAGACGGAAGACCCACGCGCCAAACACCTGAAGCGGCTCTCGCGTGAGCTGGGGGAGCGTCAGGGCAACCTGCGCTGGTACGCCATCTCCGAGAAAGTGGAAGAGGTCATGCTGCGCGAAAAGGGGCTGTACTGCAACGTGGACTTCTACTCCGCCTCGGTGCAGTATATGCTGGGCATTCCCATCGATATGTTCACGCCGCTGTTCGCCAGCAGCCGCATCGTGGGCTGGACGGCGCACATCATGGAACAGATGGGGGACAACCGGCTCATCCGCCCGCGCGCCGAGTATGTCGGTCCCCGCAATCTTCGCTGGGTGCCGATGGAGGAACGCGAATAGCCCGAGTAGTATCCTCTGCTTAGAGGGGATGGTGGCATGGCGTTCTTCCTGACCGAGGCACAGGTGCACAGTCTGCTAACGATGTCAGAGGCGCTGGATGCGCTGCAGCGCGCCTTCGCTGCCGAGGGGCAGGCTGAGGTGCTGAATAATCCGCGCCAGCGCCTCTATCTACCCGACGGCGTGTTTCACCTCATGAGCGCGGCAGTGCTCAGCGAGGGAGTCTTTGGCTATAAAGCCTACGCTTCCTTCGCCCCCAAAACGCGATTCCTGTTCTTCCTCTACGACGCCGACAACGGCAATCTGCTGTGCGTGATGGAAGCGGACCGGCTGGGGCAGATACGCACCGGCGCAGCATCCGGCGTCGCCACACGCTACATGGCGCGGCATGATGCCCGCACGCTGGGTATCCTCGGCACGGGCTGGCAGGCGGAGACGCAGCTGGAAGCCGTGTGCTCGGTGCGTCCCATCGCTCGCGTGAAGGTCTACTCACGCCGCCCGGACCGACGTGACCAGTTTGCAGAGGCGATGACACAGCGGCTCAGCATCCCGGTGGTAGCTACCGAAACGGCAGAGGAAGCAGTACGGGGCAGTGCCGTGGTTGTCTGCGCGACGACCGCACGCGAGCCGATCCTGATGGGCGAATGGCTGGACGATGGCGCGCACGTCAACGCCATCGGTGCCAATGCACTCTCCCGGCGCGAGCTGGACGTGAGTGTGTTCGCCCGCTGTCGCAGTGTGGTGGTGGATGACCGCGAGCAAGCCCGGAAGGAATCGGGGGAAATCCTCACCGCCATCGAAGCGCGCAAGCTGAACCGGCGACAGGTACACGAGCTGGCAGACATCGTGGTAGGGCGCGTGCCCGGGCGCACCGACCCCGCCGAGGTGACGCTGTTTAAAAGCCTCGGCGTGGCGCTGGAGGACGTGGCTGTGGCACACGTGGTGTACCGAAAGGCGCTCGCGCAGGGTATCGGGCAGACGCTCCCCTTCTGATGCCAGCATGGGCTGACAACACCTCCCTGGTATAATCTTTTTGACGGCACGACTGGCGAGCACCGCTTGCTCTACCAGACTCATTTCTCGCAAGAAAGCAGGTATAATCTAGCAGGACTAAACAACAGGAGATGCCCTCGTGACGCGAGTAACCTGTTGTGCTAGCGACGACCTGAGGAGAGTCTCATCATGGCGAAACGCATTGTGGAGATAGCCGCACACGATACTACCATGCCGCAGATACCAGGTGTGCAGCAGCAGGGCAACATCCTGCTGGCGAAGCTGGAAGACCTGGTGCGCTGGGGACGGGTGAACAGCCTTTGGCCCCTCACCTTTGGGCTGGCGTGCTGTGCCATCGAGATGATGGCGACCGTCTCGTCGCGCTTTGATATTTCGCGGTTTGGCTCGGAGGTGTTCCGTCCCAGTCCACGGCAGGCAGATGTGATGATTGTGGCGGGGCGCGTGTCGAAGAAGATGGGTCCCGTCCTGCGTCAACTGTACGACCAGATGGCGAATCCCAAGTGGGTCATCTCGATGGGCGCCTGCGCCTCGTGCGGCGGCGTGTTCAACAACTATGCCATCCTGCAGGGGGTGGACCAGATTGTGCCGGTGGACGTGTATGTGCCCGGTTGTCCGCCCTCACCGGATGCTTTGCTGTACGGATTACTGCAGCTTCAGCGCAAAATTCGCCAGCAGCATCGCGGGATGCTGATCGAGCTGGCACCGCTGAAGCGTGAGGAGGTAGCCAGCAGATGATCACGCAGGTTGCCAGGCGTTTTGTGAAGACGGTGTTGCCGCTGGCGCAGGGAATGGGTATCACCTTCCGCCACCAGCCGCCGTTTCACAAGCCGATCACGGTGGAATACCCCGAGCAGAAGCGCCAGATGTATCCGCGCACGCGCTGGCGGCACGTATTGCGGCGTTATGATAACGGACTGGAGCGGTGTATCGGCTGTTCGCTGTGCGCAGGGGCGTGTCCGGCACGATGCATCTACGTGGAAGCCGCAGAGAATACGGATGAACAGCGCTACTCTCCCGGCGAGCGCTACGCCATTCGCTACGAGATTAACATGCTGCGCTGTATCTTCTGCGGATACTGTCAGGAAGCCTGCCCCACGGGCGCCATCGTTTTGCGCGACAACTACGAGTTGGCGGATTACGACCGCGACTCGTTCATCTACACGAAAGAGATGCTGCTGGAGCCGTTACCGGCGACGGAGGTCAAATAGAGCAACCAGCACCGCCACGCATCAAGGCAGCGCGGCGGTGAGTCTAAATTATCGGGAACCGACGCAGGCGCGACGGGCGTAATACAGCACAGGAGGACAGAGTGCAATGGAATGGACGAAAGAGGCAGCAGCCGGCTGGCAGGATACCGCGGCGGAGTTTGAGACGCTGATGCGTCGTCATCACCGCACGGTATACAACATCGCGTATCGCCTGACCGGCAACCGGGACGATGCGGAAGATTTGACACAGGAGGCTTTCATTCGCGCCTTCCGGTTCTTCGACCGGTACAACCGCGACATGCCTTTCGAGAACTGGATGTACCGCATCGTCAACAATGCCTTCATCGACATGCTGCGTCGGCGTCCCAAACTGCAGGTGCAGTCACTGGATCAACCGCTCAGTCTGCAGGATTCGGACAGAGATGTGCAGTTCGAAATCCCTGACGCAGCGTCGAATCCTGAAACTATTGTGATGTCTGAGGAGTTGGAGGACTACATCCAGCGCGCTCTGGATGCACTGCCGCCGGATTTCCGCACCACCGTGGTGCTGGCAGACATCCAGGGATTATCTTATGAAGAGATTGCCGAAGCGATGCACTGTTCGCTGGGAACGGTGCGCTCGCGCTTGCATCGGGGCAGGCGGTTCCTTCGGCAGCGCATCGAAGCGTACCAACAAGCCAAAGCGCGTGGAGAGGTGACCGAGTGATGAACTGCAGTAGAGTGCAAAATCTGCTGTCCTGCTACATCGATCGTGAGCTGCCGGGCGTCGATATGCTGTCCATCCAGAGGCATCTGGATGGGTGCCCTGAGTGCCGGCGAGAATATCACACCCTGTTGCAGGTCAAGCAACTTCTCAGTGAAATGCCCGTCGTATCCCCATCCGAGTCTCTGGAAAAACACCTGGTGCAGCAGGTGCTGAGGACGCCTGCGCCCGGGAATAGCAAGTGGAGATTTGTGATGCCTCGACCGCTTCTGCGCCCGCTGGCGGTCGCCGCAGCGGTGGCAGCCATATCGCTGGGTGCGTGGTATCTGGCTGTACAGGCGCGCTCCACCATGGAACACAACATGGTGACGGCGTCAGGAGTGTCGCGTGAGATCGACCATGCTACGCTGGATGCCTATCTCTCCGGCAAGCTGCGCCTGCACAGACAGCCGTCCGTACCGGCGGAGATTCCGCTGCACCCGTATGATAACCGGGCATCGATAGTATCCGTCCGGTATTATCGGTAAGCCGATGTGACGGAGGTGTCGGGAGATGCCTCCGTCGCAAACCCCTTAGACACCTGATACGAGGAGGGATCAGCAAAGATGACGACACTACCTCGACCGTGGATATTCACGCTTATGATACTGTTCAGTGTGGCACTCGGTGCGTTGCTGGGAACCGCCCTGCAGAAACCGAGCCTGACGCTGGCGCAGAGCAATACGCGTACCGTGTCCACCGCCGCCCTGTCGAAGGCGGAGGCGTTGAGCATGGCAGAGGCAATGGAGGGCGCATTTGTGCGCGTGGCGGAGGAGGCCTCGCCTGCAGTGGTGACCATCTACGCCCGCAGGAATATCACCCGTCCGGGACTTGGACTGCAGCTGCCGGACGACCTGCGGTTCCCGTTTGAGATACCCGGTATGCGGCGGGGACGCGAAGACAATGTGCCTATTCCCACGCGCGGTGTGGGATCCGGTGTGATTGTGCGCAGTGACGGCTACATTATCACCAATGACCATGTGGTATCCGGCGCCGACCGGGTAGAAGTGGTGCTCAGCGACGGTCGGCGACTCGAGGGGAGGGTCATGCGCGATTTCCGCAGCGACATCGCGCTGATCAAGGTAAACGCCACAGGCTTGCCCGCCGCCCGGCTTGGCGACTCGGATGCCGTGCGTGTGGGACAGTGGGCAATCGCGCTCGGCAGTCCGTTCGACAAGCAGAACTCGATGACGGTGGGCGTCGTCAGCGCGCTGGGGCGTCGTGAGGCAATCGGCAGCAGATTTCAGGGTCAGCGCTACTATCCAAACCTGATCCAGACCGATGCCTCCATCAATCCCGGCAACTCCGGCGGTCCGCTGCTGAACATCCGCGGCGAGGTCATCGGTATCAACACGGCGATCGAGTCGCCGACGGGCAGCTTCGCGGGCATCGGATTCGCCGTGCCGATCAACACCGCGCGCTTCGTCATGGAGCAACTGATCACTCGTGGCAAGGTGGTGCGCGGGTTCTTCGGTGTGAACCCTGCCGACGTGACGCCCGAGGATGCTCAGCGCCTGAAGGTGCGTCAGGGTGCGCTGATTACCGCCGTCACCGAAGGCTCGCCTGCAGCGCAGGCAGGCATTCAGGTGGAAGACGTGGTGGTGGAATATAACGGCAAGCCTGTGCGCGGCGAGCTGGACTTCCGCGACATGGTAGCGCGCACCGAGCCGGGCACGGTGGTGCCTGTGAAGGTCGTCCGTAACGGACGCGAGCTGACACTGCGTGTGAAGGTCGGCGAGGCGCCAGACCTCGAGGAGCAGATGCGTCAGCGCGAGGGTGGTCAGGAGACGGGACGCAAGCTGGGAATCAGCATCGAGCGACTGACGCCGGAGCTGGCAGAGCGCTTCCAGTTGCCTTCCGGCACGCAGGGCGTGGTGATTTCGGAGGTGGTGCCCGGTAGCGCCGCCGATGACGCCGGGCTGGCTGTGGGAGACGTTATCCTGCAGGTGGACGGTCAGCGTGTGACCTCCGTCGACGAGGTACACCGCATCGTGCAGGGTCGGCGCTCCGGTGAGACGATCGTCTTCATTGTGCGCCGCAACACTCCAGACGGCATGGTCACCAGCCGCCTGCGCGTGGAAGTGCCATAACGTCTCACTGATTCGCGAACAGCGGGGGCAATATCGATTGCCCCCGCTCTCTTCTTGACCCAGACTGCGGTTCCGAAGAGACCATTCTACACCTCCTGCCGGCAGCGCCACGCGATGAGCAGCTTCTCCAGCGTGGAGGTGCGTGCCCGGCGACGAAACACGTCGTAGCCGTTCGCCTCGATGTGGTGCAGGATGCGTGCGTAGAGCCGACTGCCCAGTAACACGGGATAGCGCACATCTCGCGGAAGCAGGGCGATACCCACTTCTGCCTCGCGGTACAGGTTGCGTGTTCGCTCGATCTCGTAACGAAGCAACTCGACCATCGGCGGTGACAGTTCCCCCGTTGCGACCTGCTCCTCGCTGACCCCGAAGCGCTCGAGGTCCTCCTGCGGCAGATACAGCCGTCCGCGCCGCCAGTCCTCGCCCACATCGCGGAGGAAGTTGGTCATCTGCATCGCCTCGCCCATGCGCACCGCATACGGAAGGAGGGCTTCGTGGTGACAGCGGAAGAGGCACAGCATCATCGCCCCGACCACCCCTGCGCTTCCCCACATGTAACCCTGCAAATCGACATAGGTGCAGTAGCGGGTCTGGCGAAGGTCCATGCGCATGGCGCCCAGAAAGTCGGACATGTACTGTGAAGGGATGGCGAACTCTCGGGCAGTGTGTGCGAAGGCGCGAAGCACGGGGTTGGGTACCCACTCGCCTCCCAGGGCAAGGCGCAGTTCCCGCTCATACAAGTCGATGAGGCGCTCCAGCTCGGACGGACGCCTCTGTTCAGGCTCATCCACCCACTGGTCAGGTACGCGCACGAAGGCGTACAGGGCGTGAACATGCGGCCGCAGGTGTAACGGGAAGAAGCGTGTGGCGAAGTAGTAGCTTTTGCCGAAGCGTCGCTGGATCGCCTCGCAGTAGCGATACTCTTCCGCCAGCGCCCCTGCCCTTTGTATGCGCCTCATGGCATCACCTTTGCCCACCATCGCTCGTTCACCGAAGGTTTGCCTTTCACCAGCAGGGTGAAACCGGCTTCTATGGATTTCTCGGTGCTGTCACAGCATTCCGCCTCTTCGCGCAGGGATGCAGTCATACCGGCAATGTGTTTACGCGCCTCTCCGAGCCATTCATCGGGGGTGTGAACGCCGCATTCGAAAGGTGTGCCCACGTGCAGAAAGGCACGCGGATACTGGTGCCTCGTGTGCGTGATCACGATGGACATCGGCAGGAGCTGCGCATCGGGCACGTGCTGTGCCAGCCAGTGGAGCGACCTGCCAAAGGGCAACAGGTCGTGCCCCGCGTGGATGACGCCTTCCGGGAACAGGAACAGCACGCGCGGGGGATTTTCCAGCAGGCGCATGGTCTGGCGTATGGTGCGGGCTCGGAGCATGGTGTTATCTGGTGGGTAAGGCAGAGCACCAAGCGCCCAGAACGGCGGAAACCAGCGCCACTCCTCCATCCACAGGGTCATTGGCTGTCGCCACATCCTGCCGATAGTGTAGCACAGGTATCCGTCCCACCAGTAGTGATGATTGGCGAAGACGATAGTCGGTCGGTTGGGAGCGGGCGGTTGGAGCACGCGGGCGTATACTGCCTGAAAATGCGAGGCAACGCTGACCCGAATCAGCGTATCTGCCACCAGTTTGCCTGCCCACCTCAGGGCACCGGGTATGCGCGTCCCTTCCATCGCACTTCTCCCCGCGTGTACCACACGATCGACCGCCACAGGGTCCACTCCCCGATGACGATACTCAGCGGGTACAGCACTCCGAGCCACAGTGGCAATCCTGCCATCCACCCCGACAGGGCAAACAGGGCAACGCTTAGCGCGACGTCCAGCGCGTGCCACACGGTGCCTCCCGATTGCACGGCTTCCCATAGAGGCAGAACGTACACCGCCGCCAGCGCTATCGCCACCAGCACCGCTCCAAATGCCGAGCCGCATATCGCCACGCCGTTCTTGGAGAAACCGTCTACCGCCTCGCGCAGGCCGGAATACATCGACACACGCAGGACCGCTCTGCCGTCCAGAATGCGCACCTGTCCCCCATCCGCTTTCACTACCCTCGCCAGCTCAACGTCTTCCAGCACCGCGCGTCGCACACGTTCGTGGGGCTGAGCATGCCGGTAGAACTCCTGCGGGAAGGCGATGGCCTGTCCGTTGGCGAAGGCGAAGGAACGGTGCGGATGCGTCTCGGCGAAGTGGAGCGGAAGCAGAGTGAACACCGAGAAGGGTACCATGCTCTTGAGTAACGCCACCGGCACACTGGACGATTCCAGCGTGGGGATGACAGTAATCAGCTGAACCCCTCTATCCTCCTGCGCAAACTGCTGGATGCTGTGGGCGATAGAGGCGATGCTCTGCTCGTGCAGGCGCAGGTCGGCGTCCAGGAACAGCAGCCAGTCACCGCGCGCTTTCTGCGCCAGCTGATGACATGCCCAGTTCTTGCCCACCCAGTCGGTCGGCTTGGGTGGCGCGGGAAACCAGCTGAGGCGTTCGCCCGAGCCGTGGAGAGACAGGTTCGCCTCCAGCCATTCGCGCGTGCCGTCGTCGGAGCTGTCGTCGCACAGGATGACCTCCAGCGGCGCGGGCTGTTGAGCGCGCAGGCTATCCAGCAGTGCGGGCAGGCGGTCTCTTTCGTTGCGTACAGGCACCAAGACGCTCAAGCGCGAGGCGTCGTCCGCCGCGTCGCTCTTCACTGGCACCTGCCTGCGCCTGTAGTGCCGCAGGTTCGCCAGCAGGATGGCGACTTGCACCAGCAGTATGGGCAGTATCCAGCGAGCAATCATCTCAGCCCTTCGTAACCAGTGGGGGCGTCTCCGTTAAAAGGCGCTCCTGCAGCAGCTCGGCGGAAATCAACACCATCGGAATGCCGTTGCCGGGCACCGTGCTTGCGCCCACAAAGTACACTTCATCGAACGGTGCGCGGTTCGACGGGCGGAAACAGGTGGACTGAAAGAAATCGTGGCCCAGCCCGAACGCCGCGCCCTGCCACAAGCCCATCGCCTCCCAGTCGGCGGGGGTAATGCGCTCCACAAAGCGTATTCGCTCCCGCTGCAGGTTTGCCTCTCGCGCCAACCTTTCCAGCACTCGCTCGAGGACCTGTTCGGATGCCGCGCCGGCGTCCTCGCCCGTCAGGTTCGGCACGGGTACCAGCACATACAGGTTTTCGCTGCCAGCTGGCGCGTCGGAAGGCTCGGTGCGTACGGACAGGCAGGTATAGAAGGAAGGATCAGCCGGCACCACTTTCTGCACGAAAATCTCCGACAGGTTGCGCTGGAAGTCGGCGCTGAAGTGCACATTGTGATGCAGAAGAGCCGGCAGAGCGCCATCGTAGCCGATCAGGAGCACCAGTGCACTGCACGAGTTGCGCCACTGGCGACCAGCCTGCGGAGCAGGCGGCAGCAACCGGGTATAGGCAGTGGGCACGTCTGTGTTCAACACCACCACGTCGGCGTTGATTACCTCTCCTGATGCCAGCCGAACGCCCCTGGCGCGTCCGTTTTCCACAATCACCTGTTGCGCCTTCTCGCCGAGTCGAATCTGAACGCCCTCTTCCAGTGCGATACGCTCGATGGCGCGGATGATGGCATACATGCCGCCACGCGGAAACCACACCCCTTCGCCCGACTCCATGTAGGTGAGGATACCATAGACCCATGGCGCCTGCATCGGCGACAGCCCCAAATACATGGTCTGGAAGGTGAACAGCATGTGCAGGCGCGGGTCGCTTACGTAGTGCTTGATTCGCCCGTGAAGGTTCGCCAGCAGGCGGTGTTTGAACAGCAGGTGTATCTGGCGCGGCGACAAGAGGTCGGCAAGTGAGCGATAGTTTCGTCGTACGAAGGCGGGAACCACCTCGTTCAGCATAGCCGACAGGTCCGCCATCAGGCGCAGGTAGCCGGGCACCTCCGCCGGGCTGATTTTTCGTCCGATCTCGCGCACCATGCTGGCGATGCACGGCGACGAATCGAACTGCGTGCCGTCCGCGAAGAACACCCGGTACGACGGATTCAGCAACACCGGTTGCAGATAATCCTCGATGCGGCGATGGGTGTCGGCGAAAAACCTCTCCAGCGGGTCGAGCATCATGAGCAGAGTGGGACCGGTATCAAAGCGAAAGCCGTCGCGGCGCACCTCGCCGATGCGCCCTCCCAGCTGCGTGCGTGCCTCCACCAGCGTCACCCGGTAGCCCCGGTGCGCCAGCCTCGCCGAAGCGGTTAAGCCACCGATACCGCCCCCTACGACGACAACGTGCGCCACTGCATTGCTCCTGATATTACCGGTTTGCGCGTCCTCCACCTGACGAGCGCCAGCAGAGCCGCCACGCTGGCCGCCCAGAGCACCGTCGCCGTGGGGCGCATGTATATCCACGCCAGCCCCGCCATAAATGCGCCCTGTATCAGGTACAGCGCCAGCGTTGCCCAATCCCATGTGCCCTTCCACTTCTTATGCACCCCGTAGAAAGCCGCCGCGACCAGCGCGCCCGTGAACCACCAGCCCAGCCAGTTTTGCAGAGGCATTCCGTAGAAGGCACCGTCGGTCTCCCAGAGCCAATAGGCGAAGCCGGTGGTCACTGCCGGGTCCATGGCAAAGTCCCACACCGTCAGCACAAAGCCGGCGACTACCGGTCGTACCACAGGATGTACCTGCAGGGCGTGTGTCAGCACCATAGCGGGATACAGCATCATCATCCACGAAGGCGGTATGAGGTAAGGTACATGTCCGAGGAACTTCGGTCCGAGCAGGTCGGTGTACTGGTAGGCGCCAAAGGGGATGCCGGTGGTGGTGCCCAGCAGTTCCATTCCGCCTGCCAGCACCGTGCATAGCACCAGAAGGGTCCACGCCGAAAACCATCCCTCGTGGTGCGCCATCAGCAGGAAGGCGGTCAGCAAACCGGTAACGATATTGGCAATGCCCAGCCAGAAGGTCAGCGCAGAGTAGTCCCAATCGGGCACGTTCGTCAGGTTGTACAGAGCCCATGTGCCCGTCAGGCTAAAGACAGCCGTCAGCGCGTGTGCAATAAGAAACAGGATACCCAGTTTGCGAAGTTTCATACTTCAGTCGTTCGCAGTCGCCTCGAGCTCCACCTTTCACCCCCATCAAGCTAAATATACGCCGTCACAGCGACTTTCGTTGCAGGCGGATCACGTGCAGGCGACGGCGGTCGGGCGGAAGGTCGGGGTGAAATACCTCCCCCACGCTGAGGAAGCGGAAATAGGGTGATAAGACCTCGAAGAACTCGTCGAGGCGCAATCGGTAGGGACCGCCCTCAGCTGGTTCCGGCTGGTCGTGGT
>CAKZNX010000210.1 GCA_937132045.1 uncultured bacterium | reverse complement strand
CTCCCCGTGGTTTTACGTTACGGGCTGAGGTGGAGGGATTGCTGGATGCTCTCCCGCAGGGATTTCCTGAAAGGAGCTGGTGTCATGGCGGTGACAGGCGTGCCTTCTCCAGAAGTGCTGGCGCAAGCCGAACCAACGAACGCGGAACCGAAGCGTCCGAACTTCCTCATCTTTTTCACCGACCAGCAGCGGTGGGATTCGGTGGGTGTGTACGGCAATCCAATCGGTTTGACGCCGACTCTGGACGCGCTTGCCCGTCGGGGCACCCTCTTCACGAATGCTGTGACCACACAGCCGGTGTGTGCGCCGGCGCGCGCCTGCCTGTGGACGGGGATGTATCAGAACCGTCATGGCGTGTGGGTGAACGGGCGTGGGCTTGCTCCGGATATACCCACTCTTGCGCGACACCTGAAGCAGGCTGGCTACGTCACGGGGTATATCGGCAAGTGGCACCTCGCCCCGTACCGCAACCCCGAACAGTACGGTCCGGTGCCTCGGGAATGGCGAGGCGGATTCGAGGACCTCTGGGAGGCGTCCAATGTGCTCGAGCACACTTCGCATCCCTATGAGGGCTCTCTGTATGACGACCAGGGCAAGGAGATTCGGTTCGAGGGTGTTTACCGCACCGATTTCCTCACCCAGCGGGCGGTGCGATTTCTCAAGGAGGTGGACAAAGAGCCTTTCCTGCTGGTCATCTCGTATCTGGAGCCGCATCAGCAGAACGATATGAAGCGCTTTGTCGCTCCCGAAGGGTATGCCGCCCGTTATGCCAACCCATTCGTGCCAGAGGACCTGCGCCCGTTTCCCGGCGACTGGTTCAGGGAACTCCCCGACTACTACGGATGCATTGCCCGGCTCGACGATAACCTCGCCACGCTGTTGCAGGCGCTGGACGAAACCGGCAGGCTGGATGACACCGTGGTGGTATTTGTGAGCGACCATGGCTGCCATTTCTGCACGCGCAACACGGAGTACAAGCGCTCACCGCACGAAAGCTCCATCCACATCCCGCTGGTGATTGCCGGTCCGCACTTCAACCGGTCTGTGGTGGTGCCCGAAGTGGTCAGTCTCGTGGACATCGCGCCGACGTTGCTGGAGGTTGCGGGGTTGCCCGAGGCGGCAGCGCCAATGCAGGGGCGCAGTTTGCTTCCTCTGGTAGAACGGCGTGTGGCAGGCTGGCGCAACGAGGCGTTCGTGCAGATTAGCGAATACATGCTGGGACGCGCCCTGCGCACCGAGCGGTTTACGTACTGTGCCATAGCGCGCGACCGCTCAGCGACGGACCCCAGCAGCGAACGTTATGTGGAATGGTTTCTGTACGACCTGCACGCCGACCCGCATCAGCTGGTGAACCTTGTGGCCAGGGCGCCGTACCGAGAGGTGTCCCGCGAGCTGCGAGAACGCCTCATCTCGCGCATCCGCGAGGTGGAGGGTATGGACGTGCAGATTGAACCTGCCAGATTCACGGTGTGAGATTGCGTGATGACACCCTCCTTTGTGCCCAGGGCAGACGTGGTTGCGGGAGACAGCTGGCGTCAGAGGTTGCCGCGCTCGTTTCACATCATGCTGAAGCCGGCGGGCGCCGCCTGCAACCTGGACTGCCACTACTGCTTCTACCTGCGGAAAGAGGCACTGTATCCGGGCGTCTCCTCACGCATGAGCGATGACGTGCTGGAGAAGTTCGTCAGAGACACCATTGAGGCACAGCAGTCGCCGGAGGTGCACTTTGGCTGGCAGGGCGGTGAACCCACGCTGATGGGGCTGGATTTCTTCCACCGTGTGGTGGATCTGCAGAGACAGTATGCCCAGCCCGGCATGAAAATACACAACACCCTGCAGACAAACGGGGTTCTGCTGGACGACGCCTGGTGCCGGTTCCTGAAAGAGCACCGCTTTCTGGTGGGGTTGAGCATGGACGGTCCGCAGGACCTGCACGATGCCTGCCGGGTGGACAAACGGGGCAGAGCCACATTTCAGCAGGTGCACCGTGCGCTGAAACGCTTGCAAAGGCATCGGTTGCAGTTCAACATCCTGTGTGTCGTCAACCGCTTCAACGCCGAGCATCCCCATCGCGTGTACGGCTTTTTCCGCAACGAAGGGGTTCGGTTCATCCAGTTCATTCCGGCGGTGGAGGGCTTACCCGATGGCTCGGTGACCGACTGGACGGTGCCGGCCGAGGTGTGGGGTGAGTTCCTGTGCGCCGTCTTCGACGAATGGATACGCCGGGATGTCGGTCGCGTTTTCATACAGCAGTTCGAGGTGGCACTGGAGGCGTGGCTGGGTCTGGAACCCAGCCTGTGCGTGCACGCTCGAACCTGCGGCAACTGCCTGGCGATGGAGCGCAACGGTGACCTGTTCTCCTGTGACCATTTCGTCGACCCTGAGTACTTTCTGGGTAACATCAAGGAGCGACCGCTGGCGCAGATGGTGGCATCCGATTTCCAGCGCCGTTTCGGGGCGGACAAGTGGGACAGTTTGCCGTGCTACTGCAAGCGGTGCGAGGTGCTGTTCGCGTGTCACGGTGGCTGCCCAAAAGACCGATTCATCTGCACGCCCGACGGTGAAGAGGGGCTGAATTACCTGTGCGCGGGCTACTACCGCTTCTTTACGCACATCGCTCCCGCCATGCAGGCGATGGCGCAGCTCCTTCGCACGGGGCGCCCGGCGTCCGAGGTGATGTTGCGGCTTAGGGAACAGCGGACCAAAGCGTGAAGCCCTCTCCCGCTGTCGCAGGAGAGGGCAGGTTCTCAGGTTTACTTCCACTTTACGGTGCATCCCACGGGTTCGGTGTCTGCTACTGGGGGCAGCTGGTTGTTGAGCAGCGCGCTGATCGCGTCGCGCAGATACCGCTGTTGTACCGCCGATGGGTTCTCCCAGTTGTCGTCCAGGCGACCGTGATAGCGCAGGATGCGCTGCGAGTCGAACACAAAGAACTCCGGCGTGCGTGTCGCTCCGTACGCTCGCGCGATTTCCTGCGACTCGTCATGCAGGTAGGGGAACGGGTAGCCCATCTCTTTCGCGCGAGCCTGCATGTTCGGGAAACTGTCTTCGGGATATTTCACGGCGTCGTTGGCGTTAATCGCAACGAAAGCCACCTTATCCGCGAACTCCTTTGCCAGCGCAATGGTTCGCTCCTCGTAGGCGCGCACGTAGGGGCAGTGGTTGCACCAGAAAGCCACCACCAGCACGGGCTTCTCTGCGAAGTCCGCAGGCGATAAGGTCTTCCCGTCGACGCCGGGCAACGAGAAGTCCACAATCGGTTTGCCAATCTCAAGAGCCATGGTGTTCCTCCTCCTTCCTCGCTAAAGCGATGGTCTCACGCAACATCTGAAGTGACGGAACGGGCGATAGCCTGCCGTCTTCCCGACGGAAAGTGCGACAGGTCAGGCGGTAGGGCAGATGAGGTGCCGGATCCACCTCGATACCGTTGAAGCGGATGGTCGGTGAGCCGATGAACCGATAACGCTCCGCCTCTTCGTCGGTTTCCACCCTGATAACATTCACGGGGGCGTCGATGTCCTCGAGTGCCAGCGCCTCGCGAACCAGCTCCAGCGCTCGCTCGTGCGAAGGGCAGTCAGGATAATACAGCAACTCCACCTTCATGGTGTCCACCCCGACTCATTGTAGCACATGCAGACCCCTGTGCTCCACTGCTTGCCAACCCCCTTCGCGCGTGATACAATACCGGTGCAGTGGCAGAACCCCCATGGAGGCGATAGATGAACGAGAAAGAGGCTCGAGAGATTTGTGAGAAGGCGATTGCGTTCAGCGAAGCAGAGCATGTGCAGGTGAACCTTTACGGCTCGCAGGAAGCCTCTACCCGCTATGCAAACGGTGAGATTACCCAGAACGTGGCGAAAAAACAGATGACCCTGCGCGTTACCTGTGCCTATGGCAACAAAGTAGGACGATGCAGTACTAACCGGCTGGACGCCGAGTCCATTCGCGATACGGTTCGTCGCGCCGAGGAGATGGCGCGTGTGGCGGAGCCGGATACGGAGTTCATGCCCCCACCAGAACCTGCCACCTACCGCCACATTGCTGCCCACGCCGAATGCACGGCGCACGCCTCGCCCAATGACCGTGCCCGGATCGTGCGCCGGGTGATCCAGGAGGCGAACTCGCGACGGCTCAAAACGGCAGGCAGCTTTGCGACCAATGCCTATGTCACTGTTGTTGCCAACAACAAAGGCTTGTTCGGCTATCATACCTCCACGCAGGCGTCACTCATCTGCACCATGATGACCGAGGACGGCAGTGGCTGGGCGGAACAGACTCATCAGGACATGAACGCCATCACTGCCGATACGGTAGCAAAGCGCGCGGCGGACAAAGCGGAAGCTGCCAAATACCCGCGCGAGGTACCACCGGGGGACTACACAGTGGTGCTGGAGCCTGCCGCGCTGGCTGAACTGCTGGCATACATGGCATGGAGCATGGACGCCAAGGCAGCCGACGAGGGGCGTTCTGCGTTCGCGGGTAAAGAGGGCACCGAGATCGGCAACGAACTGGTGACCCTGCAGAGCCTGCCAGCCCATCCCGACTGCCCCGCCGAGCCGTTCTTCGACGACGGAATGCCCACGCCAGACGTCACGTGGATCGAACAGGGTGGGCTGAAAACGCTGATTTATAGCCGATACTGGGCGCACAAGCAGGGCAAGAGTTTTACCGGTTATCCACCGAACCTGATTCTGTACGGCAGTGACCATTCGCTGGACGAACTTATCGGTGTTGTGGATAACGGTTTGCTCATCACGCGCTTCTGGTATATCCGTTTTGTGGACCCGATGCAGCTGCTATTGACGGGCATGACGCGCGATGGAGTGTACCGCATCGAGGGAGGTAGGGTTACTCATGCCGTGAAAAATCTGCGTTTCAACGAAAGCCCGCTGGTTGTACTGCGCAATATCCGGCAGCTGGGCGTGCCACAGCGGGTGGAAGGCAGTATGCTGGTGCCTCCTGCGGTGGTGGACGGCTTCACGTTCAGCAGTACCACCACATTCTGACGGGGGACGGAAGGAAGGAGACCTTGCGTAACGAAACATGTAACGCACATACTCACCGAGGAGGAACCATGAACAAGATCGGTCTGACTTTCATAGCAACGGTGGTGCTAACGATTGGGTGGCTGGTGGGTGCGGTTGCGCAGTCGAAGCCTCCTGCTCAGAAGCCTTCGGCACCGGCGAAACCGGCGGCGAAGCCCGCTGCGCCAGGCTCTGCAAACGTCGTCGGTCGGGTGGGCAACACGCCGATCACGCGCGAAGAGATGATTAAGACGCTGGAGGCATGGTACGGTCCGCAGGTGGTGGAAGACCTTATTTCGCTCAAGATTGTGGAACAGGAAGCGAAGAAGTACGGCATCACCGCCACCAAAGCGGAGATCGACCAGCGCTACAACGAGGCGATAGACGGCATGCGCCAGCGCGTGCCGCCCGGTTCGGACGTCTACGTCGAGCTGGCGAAGCAGGGGTGGACCCGCCCGCACATGGAGGCAGTGCTGAAGCGAGGACTGCTGCTGGAGAAGCTGGTGACTCGTACTGTCAAGGATAGCGACTTTATTCAGGCTCGTCATATCCTGATCCAGCCGCAGATGCCGGCAATCGCCCCGGACCAGAGCGTCAGCGCCGAGGAACGCCAGAAGATGTTCGTGGAGGCGCGTGCCAAGGCAGAGGACGAGGCGAAGGCGAAGGCAGAGAAAGTGTACGAGGAGATCAAAGCCGGGAAAGACTTTGCCGAGGCGGCGAAGGAGTATTCCGATGACCGTTCGAACAAGGACAAGGGCGGCGACCTCGGGGCGTTTGCGCGCGGAATGATGGTTCCTGAGTTCGAACAGGCTGCATTCGCCCTGAAGCCCGGGGAGATCAGTCAGCCGGTGAAAACACCCTACGGCTGGCACATCATCAAGGTGGAGGCTCTGGGCAAGGACATCCCAGCGGTGGAGAAGGCGCGCCTGACGCAGAATCTTGTGCGCCAGAGGATGGGACAGTACTACCAGGACCTTCTGCGGCAGGCAAACGCCCAGAATCTGCTGTTGCCGAAACCGTCGGCTGCCGGGCAGTCTACGGCACCCTCACCGATGGCACCACCTCCGCCGCCGACCAGGTGATACTCTTAAATCCGTGTAGACAGGAGGAGCAACCATGAGCAAGCGCAAGCTGAACGTGGCGTTGATTGGCTACCAGTTTATGGGCAAGGCGCACAGTAACGCCTATCGTCAGGTCGCTCGCTTCTTCGATGACCTCGAGGTTGAACCGGTTCTGAAGGTCATCTGCGGGCGCAACGAGGAGAACGTGCGGAAAGCGGCGCAGAAGTACGGCTGGGAAGAATACGATACCTCGTGGGAGCGCGTGATAGAGCGCAAGGACATTGACCTTGTGGACGTGTCGGTGCCCGGCAACATGCACGCGCCCATTGCCATCGCTGCGGCAAATGCGGGCAAGATGGTGCTGTGCGAGAAGCCGCTGGCAAACACGCTGGCGGACGCCCGGCAGATGTACGAAGCGGTGCAGAAGAACAAAGTGCCCAACGCCCTGTGCCACAACTATCGTTTCGCTCCCGCAGTGCAGCTTGCAAAGCAGCTCATCGATGAAGGACGTATCGGCAAAATCTATCACTTCCGCGGAACCTACCTGCAGGACTGGATTGTCGACCCGAGCTTCCCGCTGGTCTGGCGTCTTCAGAAGGAGGTCGCCGGTTCTGGATCGCATGGTGACCTGAATGCCCACCTCATCGACATGGCGCGTTTCCTGGTCGGTGAGATCAACGAGGTGTCCGGCATGATGGAGACGTTCATCAAACAGCGCCCGAAGCTCGCCGCCTCGGATGACCGTCTGGGTGGCGTCGCCAGCAGCGAGATGGGCGAGGTGACCGTGGATGATGCGGCGCTGTTCCTGGTGCGCTTCGATAACGGCGCCATCGGGAGCATCGAAGCCACGCGGTTCGCGCTGGGGCGGAAGAACTTCAACCGCTTTGAAATCAACGGCAGCAAGGGCAGCCTCGTGTTCAACATGGAGCGGATGAACGAGCTGGAGGTTTACTTCAACGACGACCCGCCGCACGCACGTGGCTTCCGCGTCCTGCAGGCAAGCGACAGCATGCATCCGTTCATGAGCGCCTGGTGGCCCGTCGGACACATCATCGGCTACGAGCACACCTTCATCAACCTGGTGTACACCATGCTGAAGGCGTTCGACAGGGGGGAGGTGTTCAAGCCGGACTTCGAGGACGGTGTGCGCAACCAGGCGGTTCTGGAGGCTGTGGACATCTCGAGCCAGCAGAAACGCTGGGTGAGCATCTCGGAACTGTAATAGCAGCGTATACGCGTCCTGTACGAGGCACGTCCGGCGAACGTCTGCGATAGCCAAAAGGGGGAGGGGGCAGGGAAACCCTCTCCCTTCCTTCTCCCCTCGATGCGGGTGCCGCGGGGTTTTGGAGGAGACACGCCTTGTTGAGGCGAATCGATTCCCAACCTTACATCGGAAGGGGGCGATTCCCATGGCGACCGTAGTGGTCACCGTGGACTGTGCGGCGGCGAGCCAGGGCAGGTGCTACACGCCTGAGCTGGTGCGCATCGCCGAAGAGTTCCACGTGCCCATGACCTGGCTAATCACCGTTTCCGCAAGTGAACCAATGAGTAACGTCATGCTCTACCATGCCGAGTACCTGCACCGAATTCCCTCCTGGCACGAGATTGGTCTGCGCATTCAGTTCCAGAGTAACGGCAGTCTGATTACCGACCCTCGAGAACGCGGTGCCCTGATTCAGGAGGGGCGCGATCTCCTGAAACAGTGCCACGTGAAGCCGACCGCCTTTCGTGCAGCTGACCACGCACTGCTCGCGTCCGACCTGCCATATCTGGAAGACATCGGTATCATCGTGGACAGTTCACCGGCGCCTGGAGTGACGACGAGCAACGGGGTGGATTGGGAAGGCATTCCTTCACAGCCTTACCGTCCCGCTCATAACGACCTGAAGGCACTGGGGGACGCGACGGTATTCTTCGTGCCTGTGCTGGTTTGGAACGGTAAGGCGCTGTATCTGGATCAGGAATGGGGTACCGTTCAGTCTGCGCTGGAAGGCAATACTCGAGGCGATTCGGTTCTCTGTCTGGGAGCACGCGACTGGGCGAACGGCTTGGCGAACTGGCGCCGTGCGGCACAGCTGCTGCGCCAGAAAGGCTGTCGGTTTGTCACGCTCACCCAGCTCGCATCAGATTGGAGTGTGTGAGGGAACGGTGGGGGGCTACCAGCCAATATGAAAACCGCTCTCTGACCCATCGGCATCCCCCCACTGCACCGAAACATCCGTGACACGCGCGGCGGGCGGACCCTCTTTGAGCAGAGTGAGCAGCTGGTTCAACGCCTTCTCGTCGCCCTGCGCGACCACGTGCACCTGACCGTTGGGCAGGTTACGTACCGAGCCGTCGAGCCCGAGTGCGCGGGCATAACGCACCACGAAGGCGCGGTACCCTACCCCCTGAACGCGCCCCGACACAGTCGCCACCATTCGTTTGCGCATGGCGTTCAAACGACCCCGAAGGCAGCCTGCGCCTCGATAACCTCCTTCGTCACCACGAGGCGTATCGGTTCATATTGTTCTTCGGGGATGGCAAGGAACTCCTTCACGACCGGCTCGATCTCGTGCTGGATTCCGGGCACCAGCACGCCGATTTCTGCCTGATGCGCGAGGCAGTTCGCGGCGTACACGATAGCGGCAATCTCATAGAACTGATCGTCAGCCTCAGTGGGCGAGTGGTGGCAGGCAATGCCCACCCGGATGGGGTCGGGCAGGTTCCACTTCTGTGCCGCGTAGCTGCCCAGCTCCACGTGGCTGGCGCCGAGCACCTTGCTTTCCAGATGCAGCAGGTCTTCTGGAGTGCCCGACGTGATCTGCGCGGTGCGGGATATGAATACCTCCATGTCGTCCGGCAGAAACTGGTCAGCAATCAGTTTGCCGATGTCGTGCAGGAGCCCTGCAAGGAAAATCTCATCGTCCCACTTGGATCGCTTCAGTCGTGCCAGCACTCTTCCAGCGATGGCGGTTGCCAGTGAGTGCCGCCAGTACTCCTGGCGGTTAAAGCGAGATTTGCGGTTACGTGCGTGCACCATGGCGTGGAACGAGAGCGACATAACGATGGTACGGATGGCGTTCAGCCCCAGCACAGCTATCGCCCGGCTGATAGAGGTGATTCTGCCGTTGCCGCCGTAGTACGGCGAGTTCGCCATGCGCAAAACCTTCGAGGCGAGCGCCGCGTCCTGCGCGATCACCCGCTCGAAGTCACGAGTGGACGCCTTCGGGTCATCCACCAGCCGAATGACCTGCAGGGTCACATGGGGCAGGGGGGGTAATCCCACCGCTCGTGCCAGTTTGATACCCAGTGCGTCTGGTGCGTTCACATACTCGATTATCGGCATGTTTGCCAAGAAGTGGAGTGTGAGCTACACCTGTTGTCGTTCGGCAGTAAGGCGGTGGAAGGACATCTGGAGGGCGCGCAGAAGGGCGCCCTCCAGCAACAGCGGGCGAGTCACTTCACGAGGCGCTCAGTCTGCTGAACCAGAGGCAACAGCTTCGCGTCGATGTCTGCCTCCTCCGTGCCGACGTCTGTCTTGAAAAGGAACCAGTGTTCCACATGCTCTACCGCGCCGCCAGCAGGTATTTTCCCGAGCGGTCCCAGAGTCTCCAGCTCCAGCATATCGGAGTTAGTGAACACCTCCGTGTTACAGCCGTAATCCGGGTAGGTGGCGTTCGGGTCGCAGGCGTATCGCTTCATGAACAGCTCACCGTTCAGCACGTATGCCATCCAGCCCTGCTTGTTGAGCATTCCCACCTTTTGCTTGCCCCGGTCATCGGGCGGCACCGTCGGGTCCTGCCGCAGCTGGATGTATCTGGTTCCCCATATCCAGCGCGGGTCGCGCATGTTGGTGTAGTGCCAGAGTACGAGTGGACGCGCGGGCAGTAGGTACTCCGAATGCGGGATGTACGGCTCCATCGGGAAAATGGCTCTGCCACGCTGAGCCATGAAGGTGAGGCACCAGGGCGCCGCCTCCACGTCCCAGAGGTTTTTGTTCACCAGCCGGTGCACGATCTTCACATAAGGCTCGTCTGGCGAGAGTGTAATCTCCATCTGCTTCATGATGCCGGTGGAGCTTTCCACCTTTTGCGTGAGCACCAGCGTTTTCCCATCCCAGCTGTACTGAACAGGGTCATTGTCGGGGGCGTAAGTGCGAGGCATCTGCTCAGGAGCGTGCCAGAGACGGTGTCCACCATACGGGCGCCACTCGTCTCCACCGGTCTTGCCCAGCTGGTCCTTCCACTCGTGGAAGAGGTTCTGACCGCCAACGAAACCGAAACGGATGACACGTGGACCCACGTCGGTCGTGGCGATGACTTCTGCTTTGCCGTTGGACAGGCGGACACAGTTCAGCCACCCGCCGTACTTTACCTTTTCCTCGAACTGAACCTGTGCACCAGCCGACGCTGCCGAAAGCAGGGCAGGAACAAACAGGCTAAAGGTTCGCCAGCTCATGTCACAATCACCTCCTTGCACAACAGGTCTCCACGAGGTGCATTCGTTGCGAGGGAAATGGCTTCCTGCCCCCGAGCGTTGACCATCCGGGTGAGGTCTGCTACAATAGAGAGGAGTTTTGCGGCTGTTTCGGCAGGAGGCAGATATGGTGAGGCGGTTGTTTGTTGGGTTGCTGTGTATCTGCTCGCTTCTGGCGGGTGGGACCGGTCACGCGCAGGAACTGCGTGGCTTCTGGGTAGACACATGGCACGCGGCGTTGCGCACGAGAGCCGAGGTCGACGTGCTGATTCAGGCGGCGAAAACAGCGAAAGCGAACGCCTTGTTTGTGGAGGTGCGAAAGCGCGGCGACGCCTATTACCTCTCGCACTACGAGCCGCTGGCGAGCGATGTGGCTTCGGGGTTCGACCCGCTGGCATACCTGATACAACGGGCACGAAGCGAGACGCCACCGCTGGAGGTGCACGCCTGGCTGGTCATGATGCCCATCTGGAGCTCCACCACGCCGCCTGCCAATCCGCTTCATCCCTACAACCGATTCCCGCAGTGGCTGACTTTGAACGATAGCGGGGCGACTTATGACGGCAGCAACTACAGTTTTGACCCCGGGCACCCCGAAGCGGCGGACTTCACCTACCGCGTGGCGATGGACATCCTGCGCCACTACGATGTGGACGGTATTCACTTCGACTACATCCGTTACGCAGGGAATCGCTGGGGCTACAATCCCATGAGCGTGAGCCGGTTCAACACCGTTTTTGGTCGTTCCGGTAACCCGGCGTACAACGACAGCTCATGGTCGCAATGGCGGAGAGACCAGGTAACCCAGCTGGTGCGTCGCATCTACGCTTCCACTGTCGCGCTGAAACCGTGGTGCAAGGTCACCGCAGCGACCATCACCTGGGGCAACGGACCTACCTCGGAGTCGGCGTGGACATCCACATCCGCCTACAGTGCGGTGTTTCAGGACTGGCGGGCGTGGACGGAGGAGGGCATCCTGGACATCGCCATCCCGATGTGCTACTACAACCACGCCAGTTCCACACACCGCACTTACTTTAACAACTGGATTACATGGACGAAGAACCATCGCTATAACCGTTCCGTGGCGATAGGGCTGGGCGCCTATCTGAACACGCTCTCCAATACGATCACTCAGATCGGGCTGGTGCGCACGCCCACCTCTCAGGGAGGCTATTCGGACGGTATCGTCTTCTACTCGTATGCGGCGCC
>CAKZNX010000209.1 GCA_937132045.1 uncultured bacterium | reverse complement strand
ATGGCTCCCGCCACCACGTAGCCGCCGTTGGAATAAACGACCTTCTCGCCCGGCTTGCCCACTGGCGTCTGCTGCAGAATGATCTCCGCCGCCTGCAGACGTTGATCGGCGCGGAGCGCCCATAGTCGCGGAAATACCTGCGGGTCGGGAGCGCGGTCTTCTGGCAATCCTGTGCGGTGTGTCAGCAACTGCTCCACCGTCGCCTTCCAGTACTCGCGCCGGATACTGCGACGAATCTTTGGCAGCACCTCAGCCACCATGGTTGACCAGTCCAGCTTGCCTGCCTCCACCAGCTGAGCGAACAGAGTGGCGGTCATGGACTTGGTGCAGGAGCCGATGTGGAAGCGATCGCCACTCTGCACCGGTTCGTCGGAGTCGGCTCGGTGCCTGCCCACCGCCCCGATCGCGGTCAGTTTGCCACGTTCCACGAGGGCAGCGGCAAGGGCAGGCAGTTTCGCCTCAGCGCGAACGGGTTCCAGCAGGGCGTTCAGGTTGCGCATGATACGTCTTCTCCCGGGAACAAGTAGAGTTGAATTCTGTATCGACAGTATGTATCCTGTAGATACCGGAGTTTCTTTGGGGAGGCAGGAATGGCTCTTCTGGTGGATTTGCGAAGCGACACGGTGACCACGCCCACACCTGAGATGCGTCGTGCGATGGCGAACGCCGAGGTGGGCGATGACGTATACGCCGAGGACCCTACGGTGAACCGGCTGCAGGAAAGAGCGGCGGCGTTGCTGGGCAAGGAGGCAGCGCTGTTCGTGCCGTCGGGCACCATGGGCAACGAGATTGCGGTGAAGGTGCACACCCACCCCGGCGATGAGGTTCTGATTGATGAGGACGCGCACATCGTGAAATGGGAGCTGGGCGCAGCCGCTTTCATCAGCAACGTGCAACTGCATACCCTGCCCAATCAGCGAGGGATCGTCCCTGTCGGGGAATACGCCCGACGCATCCACCCCGGTGATGACCATACGCCTTCTACGCGCCTCATCTGTCTGGAGAACACGCACAACGCGTCGGGAGGAGTGGTGCTTCCGCTGGAGTACATGCGCGAGGTATGGTGCCTCGCCAGGCAGAACAACGTGGAGGTGCATCTGGACGGCGCCCGCATCTTCAACGCGGCGGTGGCGCTGGGCGTGCCGGCGAAGGAGCTGGCAGATTGCGCCCACTCGGTGATGTTCTGCCTCTCGAAGGGGCTGGCGTGTCCGGTGGGATCGATGCTGTGCGGCTCGCGAGCGTTTATCGAGGAGGCTCGACGGCTACGCAAGATCCTGGGTGGAGCCATGCGCCAGGTGGGAATCCTTGCAGCAGCGGGACTGGTGGCGCTGGACACCATGATCGAGCGTCTGGCGGAAGACCACGCACGGGCGCGACGTCTGGCGGAAGCGATTGCCGGTATGCCCGGCTTTGGCGTGGACATGGCGACGGTGCAGACCAACATGGTGTATGTGCAGACCGAGGCGCCCGCCCGCCGGGTGGTTCAGCAGCTGGAGATGCTTGGAGTGCTCTGTCTGGACGTCTTCCCGCACACCATCCGTCTGGTGACACATAAAGACGTGGGCGATGAACACATCACCCACGCCATTGACGCCTTCGCGAAAGTTGCGGGGTAAGGGGCTACTTCTGCGCGCCGAGCAGGTGCTTTGTCAGCCACTCGTCCACCTTGCGCAACACGGCGTCGGGCTGGGGCATGTGTCCGCCGTCCAGCCATACAATCTCCTTCGGCTCGTTCGCCGCGGCGAAGAGGCGGTCGGTACACTCCTTCGGCACGATGGTGTCGTTGTTGCCGTTGATCATCAGCAGGGGACGAGGGGCAATGCGTCCCGCGAAACTCACCGGGTCGATGGGCGCCAGCAGGTTGTTCAGCTGGCGTCGGTCTTTGAACAGCTCAGGGTATCTCTCACGCATCTGCACCGCATTGGGATGCTGGCTGGTGCTGAACAGGTAGCCCCAGTCTCCGCCCGCCACGATCAGGATAGGCGCCTGCACACGCTCGTCAACGCCTGCCAGAATACCGCCCAGAATGCCGCCCATGCTCAAGCCGATGTAGCCGATGCGCTTGCCGTCTATCTCCTGTCGGCTTTGCAGGAAATCGATGCCGCGACGCAGGTCGACCACGGTCTGGATGAAGGCGTCGCGGTTGCGATACAGATAGGGGCTGAGAATGTCGGCTCCACTCAGCTTGCGCTCGCCATGGTATTCGGCGTCGATGGCAAAGGTGGCGATACCGCGCAGGGCGAAGATAGGCGCCAGCATCTGCAGTCCGTTCTTGTCGCCGCCATAGCCGTGCATGACGATGACGCACGGATAAGGCTTCTGGCCGCCGGTGGGCACGCACCACCACGCCGGCACCTTTTTGTCGTGCACGCTCTGATAGTGCACGCGATATATCACATACCCGGTGGCTTGTGTCTGTTCCTTGACTTCCGCGTTCAGGGGCAGGTCGCGGTCATAGGCGTACAGCTGCTCGTAGGGCAGGGTGCGTGCCGTTTGCGGTTCCTGTGTGCGAGCACACCCCGCAGCGATGGTCACCACCAGCAGTGCCAGCAGACTGTGCGTCAGTCCGTTTCGTACGAATTCACGGTTGAGTAGTGATTGGCGCATTTTCTCCACCCTCCACGGATGAGATGTCGATTCCGGCGGCGCTGGCGAGGAGCAGATAAGCAAAACCGAACGTCAGGCTGGCGAACTCGGTTTGCCAGAGCGGTCGGTCGCGACGTTCGTTCAGCTCGCGCCACAGCGCTTTGCAGAGGACAGCAGTTGTTCGGTCCCCACCCAGCAAAAGGATGCTACCGTGAATGGGCAGCGTAAACAGCAACGGTTCGCGAAGACTCTCGTCGCTGAACAACTCCTGCAACAGCTTCTCCTCGGAGCGCTTCTTTCGTTCCTCTTCTGCTTGCGGTGACAGCACCAGCCGGCTCTCCGTCTCCTCCATCACTTTCCTCATTGCCCCTGCGGTCTCCTGAATGCTGGGCGCGTAGTAAACGAGCAGGTCGAGCAGACGCCTGCTGAACTGCAGGTGCGGTCGGGCGTCCACCAGCGGCGACAGCAACCAGCCTGTCTCGACGTCGGCGATGCTGTCCACAGGGTTGGGCACGGGCGGGTGCGGAGGCTCCGGAAGCCTTCCCCAGTAGTATGCGGCATGGGCGGGCATCGGGCGGTGGTCGCGCAGGCTACGCTGGCGCGCCTCGTGCACCACCTGCAGTGCCCAGTCCGCTGGCACTGGCACAAACTCCGGGCGCTGCGGGTCATACGAGTCATCCGGACGGTTCGGTATGAGGGGGTGGTTCACGCACTCCTCGTACAGCTCCTTCATTCCGTCCTCCACCCACTGTGCCCTGTCGAGGTAGCCCGCCGGATGGAGGTCGATCAGAAAGGCACATCGCTCACCGAGCGGCTGCTGCAGGAAAAAGCGAAAGTGAAACAGGACGTATTGTTCGGAAGAGTGCCAAAAATGGCAGGCGGCGTACACCTGCTGGACCATCCAGCCCGACGAGGTGTCGACCGCCGGTTCCGGCTCTTCAAGCGTTTCGGTGACGGTGGGAACCGCTATTCCCTGCCGGTTCAGCTCGAAAATTGCCCGCTTCACCGCGCGACGCACGGCACCCGTAACGCCTGCTCGCACCACCAGGTAACCCAGCAGGGCGGCATACTGCGGTTGTGAACCCATCCAGTGCGCCGCGGCTATCTGCTCGTCCTGCGAAAGCGCCAGCAGCTCCCTGGCTATGGGCTCGAGGCGTTTATCCGTCGCCTCGGCGATGCCGATGGCAGGCTCCAGAAGCCCGAGGGTCGCCTCGGAAGGGATGATGGTTGTCTCGCGCTTGCTCTTGGGCATGGGTCTATCGCCGTATCCTCTCGTGTCACTTGCAAGCGTATTTTACCTGGCACGAAACGGTTTTCCTGCCTTGCATCACCCGGCGGTGAGAGTGACCACACTGCGCGGCGGGATGACCATCTCGGAGCCAGCGGGCACTGCAGGTTGACGGGCAAGGTCGTGTTGTGACGAGGTGATGTGTGGCGTCAGTGTCTCCATTTTGCGGTCGGTTTGCAACTGCAGTGCGGATTGCTCGGCGCCCAGGTTCACCACCACGCACACGAACTGCGGGCTGATCCGTTGCGTGTACGCCGAAATGAGCAGGTTCTCCTCCACTTCCGAAGGCTCCACGTGCACTCGAGAGGCACCCGGGCGAATGAACCGGCTGAAGTTGCCCAGCGTCCACAGCGTTTTGGACGGCAGGACGTTCTGCTCGCCGGTTCTGCGGTAGTCGGTGTAGATGAGTCCGTCCTTGTAGTCGTATGGCGACAAAGCCAGCCACCAGTGCCACGCGGAGGCGTTCGCCACGGTCAGGTCGTAGTGGATGACCCGAGCCACGCGCAGGGCAGTATCCATGCCTAGGTCGCGGTGGTGCTCCATGACGCAGTACTCCGTCTGCCAGAACTGGGCGCCGGGTGCGTAGCGGTCGATGTTCTCGCGCACAGTACGGCGCAGGTCGCGCAGGTTCCGCATTCCGGTGTCCGTCCAGTAGGAATGTGCGCTGATACGGTTCGTCAGCTTGCGTCGGATGTCAGCCTCGCCCAGCAGCTCGCGGATATACTGCCCGTACATGCCCCAGCCTTTCGAGCGATTGCCATGTGTGTAGGCGGCTTTGGGGTCCTCGGTGCGCGCCCAGCGGCGGTAGTACTCGTCGTCCAGCAAAGCCACCAGCTCGCCGGCTTCGGGCATCACGATCTCGGTGCCCAGTCGGCGCGCGCGAATCTCCGCGTGCAGGGCGTGGATCACCCGCTTCAGGTCGTCGTTGTTATACCGGCAGCCCTCCTGACCGCCTTCCCACTCCCAGTTTGGCTCGTTCACGGGACTGATGTAGTGGAAGCGCAAGCCCTCCCTGGCGAAATGCGCCAGCACGTCGGCGAGGAACCGCGCGAAGCGCTCTTCGTAACCAGGCTTCAGGTTGGTGGAGCCGGACTGTTTGTCGCAGTGCGCGTGTCCGTTTTTGGTCATCCACACCGGCGGACTGTATACGCAGGCGAGGAAACGCTCCACACCGCGCTTTCTGGCGGCACGCAGGAACCACTGCTGACCAGCATGTTTGCTCCAGTCGTAATCATCCTTCTCGGAGGCTTTGAACACCTCAGCACCGCGCCAGGGGTCCCACAGCTGGTCGGTAAGCGCGCCCCCCGCACCGATGTTGAACCGCCACAGCGACAGCCCAATGCCCTTCTCCCGCGAAAAGAGCAGGTCTGCCACGGCGTTCTTGTTCGCGTCGTTCCACTCTCTGCCGATGGGGTCGATGCTCCATGCACCCGATGCCCCGAAGTTCTCGATGCGCTGGTAGCGCCGAGTCGTTTCCACTCGCACCTGTATCGTTGCCATCTGCACCCTTCCACCACAGGATTTTTCGAAAAATTCGCTAAAATACTTTAGCAAACCTCTTGACATGGGCGATGGACATGGCTACAATATGCTAAAGTACTTTAGCACGAGGAAGCCATGTCTCGGCGAAGAGGACGTGCGACGCTGGATGAGGTTGCCCGACGGGCAGGAGTGTCCCGAACCACCGCCTCGCTGGTGTTAAGCGGCAAGGCAACCACGCACCGCATCTCGGAAGAGACACACCGGCGCGTGAAAGAGGCGGCGCAGGAGCTGGACTACAGCCCCAACCTGCTGGTTCGCTCTATTCAACGCGGGCGTACGCACGTGCTCTCCTTCTTCAACGCCTTCCGTCTGCGCACCGTCAACGACCTCTACATGGACAGCCTGTCCACCGCTATCGAGCGCGCCGCCGGAAAACTCGGCTACGACGTGCTGGTGCACTGCGACTTCAGCCGTCCGCCCGAGGAGACCTATCGCTTCCTGAACGGGGGACGCGCGGATGGGCTGTTGCTGTTCGCCCCTCTGCCCGACGACCCGCTTCTGCCGCTGTTGCGCCGTTCGAGGCTGCCGGTGGTGCTCATCAACGCGCGAGACAGCGAGGGCGTTTTGCCTTCCGTGAGGGACGACGTGCACAGCGGAATGCGTCAGGTGGCAGAGGCGCTGGTGGCGCTGGGGCATCGCCACGTGGCAGCGATTGTGGAGGAGGGCAGCGACTTTCGCGACGCCATGCCCCGTGCTCGCCTGCTTCAACAGTACCTGCGCGTACTGGGCGCCGAGCTGCACGACCACCGCATCCTGAGCTACTGGAGCGCAGGACCCGCACTGCTGGTGAACCTGCTGGCAGACCCCCAGCCGCCTACCGCCATCTTCTGCTGGCGTGACTGGCTGGCATACCGCCTTCTGGAGGATTGCGACAGCCTGGGCGTGCCGGTGCCAGAACAGATTTCGGTGGTCGGCTACGATGGTCTGCACTGGCCCGCCACCACCCGACACATAGCCGGTTCGGTGCATGTGGACCTCGACGCGCTGGCGGAGGCGGCGGTGACCCTGCTTCATCGCTACATTACCGGCGACGAGGAGGCATACGCCGACGTGACGATTCCCGTGCAGCTTCACCACGGTACCACGCTGGATGCTCCCGGAGCATCCGGCTGGAGATAAATCAGAGGAGGGATAAACCATGCATGCAACCACTCAACGGCGAGCACGAGCCTTCACCCTCATCGAACTGCTCGTGGTGATCGCCATCATCGCCATTCTGGCGGCGATCCTGTTCCCTGTGTTCGCACAGGCGCGAGACAAAGCACGCTCCACCACCTGTCTGGCGAACATGAAGCAGATCATGCTGGGCGAGCTGATGTACATTCAGGACTACGACGAAGTGCACAGCTTCACCTGGGGCTGGGACCCGACATGGGTGCCCTGGCATCAGCAGATCCATCCCTACGTCAAGAACCAGCAGGTGTGGCGCTGCCCGAACGATGCCTGGGCGCGCGGACAGGACGCGCTAGATAACACCAAACCCGCTATCCCCGTCACCTACAGCCAGAACTTCCGCTGGCCCGAGGGCAACTGGGGATGGGGTTCCAACTCGTACAGCTGGCTGATGTCGCCAGTGGCGTCCGCCGAGTCCACCATCGTCAGTCCAGCCACCACCATCTTCATCGCCGAGCGACCCAACTGGTACCACCAGTGGAGCGTTGGCTGGGCAACGGAAGTCTTCTGGGACTACAACGAGTTCAACATGCAGGGCGGAGGCGCCACCATCCACTCGCAGGGCAGTAACTACGCGATGTGCGATGGGCATGTGAAGTGGATGCGGCGCGACCAGACGACCCGACCCGTCGGCAACCAGACCACCGACCCGGCACGTCGTGACCCGCCAAACGGTCCCTGGCCCAACGGCATGTGGGATAAGCGTCAGTAACGAAACCAGCGAGGTGACACGCTGTGAAACGCGAAATCCATCCGATGGTCGCGGTGGTGCTTATCGCGGTGGTGGTCGGGCTGGTAGTGGGAGCGTTCTATTACCTCAGCGCCCCACGCCCACCCAAAGGGGTGAAATACACGCCCGGCGTACCCCCGTGGATGGAGCAGGGAAGCTCGTATAAGCCCACACCGGACTATCCACCGGCAACAAGCACCAGCCGCTGAGCGGATACACAGCAGGGGCAGACGCGACTGCCCCTGCCAATTTATCCCTAGAAACGATAGTTCGCCTCGATGAAGAAGAACCCTCCATCGTTGCCCGCCGGATACACCGACTGAATCACGCTACCTCCTTGCACCCAGCCCCGATACAGGGAAATCTGCAGGTTATCGCTGGCGCGGTAGGTTAGCGAGATGTCGAACAGGTGCGCCAGGTCACGTTTGCCGCCCGAGGGGCGCCCTGCCACGCCGTAGGTGCTGTTGTCGAACGGACCGCCACCTGCATACCACAGGTCACTGCTGCGGTTGAGGCGCAGGCGATGGTAGTCCACCCGTGCCGACCAGCGCGGATGTGGCGTCAGCATCACCTGCACGAAGATATCCTCCAGGTTCATGGTGTTGTAGAACGGCGTCTGGGCGTATAGGCGCGGCGTGTTCATGCCCGGCACGAAGGTTTTGTGGGTGGTGTCGGCGGGGTTGTCGTCGCCGGAGCCTGCGTTGTAGCCGATGCGCACCCAGGGTCTCCACTCGGTGGGAAACTGGAAACCAGCCTCCACTGCCAGCGAAAACGCCGAGTGGCTCAGCTTGCCCCATTCGCCTCCCTGAAGCGCTGCCCACAGCATCAGGTCTGTCCTGCCAGCGGCACTTTTCCACACCTGCGCCCAGTGCCCGCCCAGCGTCCATACGCCGATCTCCTCTGTGTCGGACTGGCGCGCCGGCAGCGGGCGGTTGTCCACCTTCAACACGTTTCGGCTGTCGCGGTACAAGCCCCAGAACACGCGCCAGTCGTAAGCGGTAGTATCGCCCTCCTGTGCGCCTGCGTGGGCGAGGTAGAACTGGTTGACGCGGGTGAGGGCGGGGTTGGCGTTGAGGTCAAATGCCCCCTGTGTGGGATAGCCCGCGAACAGCACCCACCGGCTGGCATTGCTGCCGGTCTGCACCAGCAGGGCGTCGAACGAGCGGGTGACCGGCGAGAAGCCGAAGGTGCCGATGAGCCGGTTGCTGACACGGTTGGCGTGCAGCCAGTTCAGCCCGGCGTCCTTCAGGCTGACCTCGCGTCCGTCCAAGAACTCCTGACGCCCCACTTTCAGCGTGCCCCAGTCGCCCGACCATTGCACGTTCAGCTGCTTCACGAAGAGGCTGGCAGTGTTGTCGCCGTTCACCGCCTTCAGCGTGCCTCCAAAGCCCAGCTGTCCGGCGGGCGCCGGCGCCACGGCGTTGGGCACGTCGATCAGCCCTGCCTGCGCCAGTTCCGCCGTCCAGCGGGCAGTCCCCGTTTCGCCCGTCAGCGCCAGACGCAGGAGGGAGTGCGCGTAGGTGTAGTCGGTGTCGAAGCCGGGCACGTTGAACCACTGCCAGTCTTCCACGCGCACGCGCCACGTGCCCTGCACCTTCACCTGCGCGTAGCCCCCAGCAGATGCCATCGCCAGTAGAGCGACGGCAAGAAGAAGTGGTTTGCCGATGCGCATATCGTCCTCCCGGATAAAGTTTACTGACATGATACCCATAGTCAAGTTATGTTGTCAAGGGAGGCTGAGTGTGTTGAAAAGAGACCAAACCTATCCCCCCGACCCCCTTCCCAACGCGGGAAGACGGAGTTCGGAACCTCTCCCCGCTTCGGGGAGAGGCAGGGAGAGGGGTGTGACAGCGCTCTTTACAGGGTTTCTGGTCGTCAATTCGTAGCTGGCAACGCATTTTCACACACCCTCGGACAGGCTAAGAGCTTTTTCGGCTCCTCAGGAGGTTCGTCCTCCATACCCTTTCCGTGTCATTGCGAGGAGCGCAGCGACGAAGCAATC
>CAKZNX010000208.1 GCA_937132045.1 uncultured bacterium | reverse complement strand
GCTGGTAGAAGGTGCGCGAACCGACGTTGCGCACCACCTGCTGAGCGCGTCCGGCTACTGCAGCGGGCACATACCCCAGTGAAATCGCCTCGTACGCCTGTCGGTTGGCTGGTTGCCCGGCTGCTACTCCCTGTGCCGGAGGGGCAGCAACGCCACCGAAGCCCTGTCGCTGCAGTGCCTGCGCCTGCACGCTCCGGTCCACGACCATCGCGCCCGACTCCGGCACGCGCACTATCATCGCCTGCTGGGCACGTCGGCGCAGACTGGCGTCGTCAGCCCGAGCCACGATCATGTCCTCTTCAATCAGAAAGGAGGTGAACTCGGTTACCACGCCGTACTCCTTCGCCAGGCGCACGATCTCGTCGATCACCTCCTGATTTCGGCGCAGGCGCACCTCGTCGATCAGGTAGCCGATCTTGCGCACTGCCCACAGACGTGGGATGAAGTCCATCGCCTCGGCGCGGTCGGGGAAATCCATGGCGTGCCGGATGCGCTCACGCCGTTGACGTGACAGCGCCTCCAGAATGACCGCCCCCCGTCCGCTGCCGCGGTATCGCCCTGCCACCACAATCTGGTCGCCAGCAAACAGGTCCGGCAGGTCGCGCGGGTACACGTCGTACGCCTCCACACCCTCACAGAACAGCCGAAGGTCTGCCAGAACCGGCACATTGATGGCGTTGTAGAAGGCGGATACGCGCGCCTCGATGTTCTCGTCGGGGCGGACGTAGCTGGCAATGCCGCGGTTCTGCGTGCTGAGCCGGTCAAGCAAGACGACATTTACATCGTAGCCCACCCCAAACGAGAAGAGTCGCACGCGCCGACCGGGGTTCAGCTCTTCCACTGCGTTCAGGATGCGCTGGGGGTCGGTCTCACCCACGGTGGGTAAGCCATCCGTCACGAAGACAATCGCCTGCAAAGCCTTCTCTTCCGTCTGGGGGAACAGGCGCAGTGCCTCCCGCAGAGCATCGGCGATGTTGGTGCCTCCCTCCGCTGTGAGCGCCTGCACCTCGCGCACTGCCGTCTCCACGTTTTCGCGCGTCACATGCACGAGTCCCTCGAACAGGCGGCGTGGTTGTTCGCTGAACAGGATGACGTTGAAGCGGTCTTCGGGCTGGAGACTGCGCACGCAGTACGCCAGCGCCTCTTTTGCCTGCTTGATTTTTTCGCCCGCCATACTGCCCGTGCGGTCGAACACGAACACTACGTGCTTGGGCAGTGTTGGCGGTTTCTGGGCGCCGTTCGGGGCGAGCAACAGCACGAAGTAACCGTCGCCAGAGGCGCGATAGGTCAGCACGCGCAAATCGTACCTCTCGCTGGAGGTGCTGTAGTATACCTGCAGGTCGCGCTCGGGCACGACGCTTTCCGCGCTCCACTCGATGACAGCGCGATTTGCCCCTTCGCGCTTGACGACGATTTCGGGATGCGATGGGCAGTACACGTTGGTAAGTGGAGCGCTGGTGCCGATCTGCACCTGCACACGCAGGTAGCCGAGCGGTTTGGCGACAGCGCGCACGGCTCGAAGCGGCAGGACGTAGCGGTTCACCTCACCCTCGCGCTTCAGTGTCTCCGAGTAGCGCAGCTGGACGCGCCGCTCACCTCTGGGTGGGATGGGAAACACTCGCGCTCGCAGGAGGTTGCGTTCGGCGAACTCCAGCAGGGCGGGGTCGCGCCGACGGCGGACGATGTTCTCGTAGATGCGTCGCGCTTCTTCCTTAGGCAGAAGACGCGCCTCCACCACCCGGTCGCCGACGGTCAGGGTGAACCGCGTTACCGCCGCGCCGTCCGGCACCGGGAACCAGTACTCGCCCTCCTGAGGTATCTCGGTGGTGTTCACGAAGGTCTGCTCGACGGTGGTCTCTGCCACGCCGTCGCGGATGGCGACGCTGACCAGATGCTGTTTGATGGTGAAGGGCTGAACGCGCCCCCCTTCGGGCGGGATGAGTACGCCCTGCGCCCAGCTAGCGGCAGTGAGGCTGAGAAGCAGTGCAAGCCACACGAGAGTGCGCATGTTATGATCCCTCCTGCATGAGGTACTGCGCAGCTTAGACAACGTTGAAGCGCAGGAGGTTACCGGGGCGATTCAGGTGCCAACGCCGATGCCTGTCCGTCCGCTAGACGGCGTGTCATTGCGAGGAGCGAAGCGACGAAGCAATCCCCT